>NZ_VVIN01000002.1:0-197336 GCF_008711145.1 Arenibacter lacus | reverse complement strand
GTAACTCCCTTATTCTGGTACTCAGGATGAACACCAATAAGGTAAAAAATCACCTCCTTGCTATTTCTCTTTGCGTTTAGCAGGTGGTACCAACCAAAGGGAAATAATTTTCCATTTGCTTTTTGTAATGCTTTAGAAAAAGAAGGCATCACAATCCCAAATGCAATGAGCTTATCGTCTTTATCCAAAACAAACTTAATGTATTCTGGGTTTATAAAAGAGATATATTTTTCCTTATAGTATTTCTTTTGAATATCGGTCATGGGAACAAAAGAGGAGAGTTTTGCGTAGGTCTCATTGAAGAGATCGAACATCTGATCTACCATGGGCATTACCTCCTTGGTAGTGGTAAAATTGAGCTCTTTTACCCCATACCGTTTTTTTACCAAGGTATTGGCCTTTTTAAAGAACTTAGGATCGGCATTGCTAAAAGGGAATATACTCTCTATGTATCCTTTTTCCTTAACAAACCCAAAACGTTCAAAATGTTTGGCATAATAGGGGTAGTTGTACCAGGTAATCATAGTACCTATATGGTCAAAACCTTCGGTAAGTACTCCTACCTTGTCCATATTGGAAAATCCAACTGGTCCTTCCATGTACGCTAACTTATGCTCTTTACCTATCTCTGCCACCTTGTTAAACATGGCCTCGCTCACCTCGTAATCATCTATAAAATCGAACCAACCAAAACGCATTTTCTTTACGTTCTGATGGTTTATTTCTATGCCATTGACAATGGCTGCCACACGGCCCACAATCTTATTGTCTTTATATGCTAAGAAAAACCAAGCCTCGGCATCCTTAAAAACTGGATTTTTGGTTTTATCAAAAGATTCCAATTCATCCTTTATTATAGGAGGCACCCAATAGGGGGAGTCTTTATAGAGTGAAAATGGAAACTTAACGAACTCTTTTAATTCAGATTTATTTTTTACTTCTTTTAGCGTGACCATACTTTTGCGTTTGTATGTTCAATATTAGGGATATTATCCAACAGGAAAAAGTGGATGGAAGTTTTTGTTAAAAATCTATTTCACTGGAGCTTTGTTTCTTGGCTTTTCTGTTGTTTTTCCTATTCTTCTTTAACATGGAGTTTTTGTTAATGGGACCGCCGCCTCCTTGTGGATTTTGACTCTCTATTGCGATTGGTTTATCCTGGTGCATATCTATTCTATAAGACATGCCTACAGCACCAAACAGCCTACTTGGTGTATCCTTATAACTAGCTCCAACATTAAAATCCACCTGAAAATTCTCACCCATTAAATGGGCTACCCCAGTACGGAGCAAAGCATCTGCATACCGATCACTTTTAATACCTTGATTCTCCAAGAATATACTCCACTTGGGGTTTTTAAGGGTATGGGAGAGTGATAAGGTGTAATTCCACTCAGGAAACTCCGTTCCTATTCGGTCATAGGCTATGTTGGATATTAATACCCATCTAGGGTGCACTGTACTTTGTGTGGCCACCATTACTCGTGGGGATACGATGTCTTCGTTGCGATAATAAGGGTTGTCCCCAAAAACAAAATTGGCTCCTGCATACACGGAGATAGCAGGAATAAGGTTCTTAAGCATAAATTTATTATTGGCTCTCCAACTGTATAGGTTAGGCTTATTGCGCTCTGGATCTTTAAAGGGGTCGAAAATTAAAAACTTAAGGCCAAGTCGGTTTCTGGAAAAATCAGAATTGGTGATAGTCACCCCTGTATTCAGCTGCGTTTTGTTTTGGTGATCAAAAGTTCCCTCGTAATTTATCTCCAAGGTTTCAAATATAAGTCCATAGCGCAAAGAAATATCGGTTCCAAGTATGTTAGACTCCGTAGCCAATCTGGAATGATCCCTTTGCTCTATTCCAATACCAACTTCTGCTTGTAGCACATTGGTTCCCACTGCATAGGCACTTACCGATAAACCCGGCCTGTTAGAGTTGATGATATCGGTGTATTGTGAATATCCCAACCAAGGAAGGGAAAATAAGACAATCATTATCAGCAGATTTACGTGTTTCTTGGAAACATAATATCCCATAGGTGCTTTATTTATTATTATTTTAAGACATTTGACTAATTAATACAACGCTATAATTGTATTTTTGATATAAAATTAGTTAACAATTATGTTATTGAAAACCATACTAATTATACTCTTGGTTTACTATTCGCTTAAATTTGTGGCGAAATGGTTGGGGCCCATGCTGCTTAGGTATGCCGCAAAGAAAACAGAAAAGCATTTTAGGGAGAAATTTGAAGGTTTTTCCAGCCAAAATCAACAGGAAGAGTCCCAAGTAGGGGATGTTATAATTGAGAAGAAACCAAAGAATAAACGCAAATCATCCAATAAAGTCGGCGAGTATATCGATTTTGAGGAAATTGAATAACCATTTACCATTAACTAGCCATGAGAAACGGTCTTAGCGCCTTTTTTATCCATTTTTTTGTCACCGTATTTTTTATCATTGTAGCCCTTGCCTATTTCCATCCCGTTTTACAGGGAAAGGTAATAGAACAGTCCGATATTGTCCAGTTTACCGGAATGGCAAAGGAACAGAATGATTTTAGAAAAAAAACCGGGGAAGAGCCTTATTGGACTAATAGTGCTTTTGGAGGGATGCCCACCTATCAATTAGGGGCGTATTATCCGCACGATTATATAAAAAAACTGGATCGAATCATTCGATTTCTACCCAGGCCAGCAGACTATTTGTTTATTTACCTCATTGGCTTCTATATATTATTATGTTGTCTTAAAATAGATTATAAACTTGCTGTTTTGGGCGCTCTAGCGTTTGGGTTTTCTACCTATATGATTATAATTCTAGGGGTAGGCCATAATGCAAAAGCTCACGCCATAGGGTATATGCCCATGCTTTTAGGTGGAATTATTCTGGTTTTTAGGAAAAAGTACCTATGGGGTTTTTTGCTGACCGCTATTGCCATGGCGCTCGAAGTGGGGGCCAATCACTACCAAATGACCTATTATTTTATGTTGCTGGTACTGATTCTAGGCGGGGTATATTTATGGGATGCCATTAAACAAAAACAATTAGCCCACTTTGGGAAATCGGTAGGCCTACTTTTAGTAGCCGTTTTCTTGGGGGTTGCCGCAAATGCAACCAGCCTACTGGCCACAAAGGAATATGCCGACTGGAGTACCAGGGGTGCCTCAGAACTTACTATAGATGCCCAAGGGAATCCTGTTGCAAAAGGTGCTGGACTAGATCGGGATTATATTACTCAATACAGTTATGGTATTGCAGAATCTCTAAACCTTTTTGTACCTCGACTCTTTGGAGGCTCTAATAGTGAGGATCTTGGAGCCAGCTCCAAAACCTATAGCTATTTAACGGAAAACGGGATCCCTAGATCCAAAGCCTTAGATTTTTCAAAAGCCCTGCCTTTGTATTGGGGAGATCAACCCATAGTGGCTGCACCTGCTTATATTGGGGCAGTGGTGTTTTTTCTTTTCGTTTTGGGGCTGTTTTTGGTTCGTGGCAAGGTAAAATGGTGGCTATTGGGAGGAACCCTAATGGCACTGCTTCTTTCTTGGGGTAAGAATTTTGGATTGCTAACCGATTTTATGATCGATTATTTTCCACTTTATAATAAATTTAGAGCCGTTTCCTCTATCCAGGTAATCTTGGAACTATGTGCGCCTGTATTGGCAATTTTATCACTTGCAGCACTCTTTAACACAAAAGTAGAGGCGCCTAAAAAATTAAAGGCGTTGAAATCGGCTGTTTTTATAACGGTAGGTCTGGGAATCTTTTTGTTCCTAATAAAAGGTTTTTTCACTTTTACAGGTCAAAGTGATGAAACTCTTAGGCAGTATTACGGAGATGATATTCTAGCTCTAATAAAAGCCGACCGAAAGGCTGTGTATAGCTCCGATATTTTCAGATCCCTAATCTATATTGGATTGGCAGCTTTGGTACTCTGGTTTTTCTTAAAAGGAAAAATAAAGCATCAGATCGTGATGGTGCTTCTTGGGGTTTTAATAGTATCCGATTTGGTTGGGGTGGCAAAACGCTACGTAAACGAATCACATTTTGTGGGGAAACGTAGGATGTCCGAACCCTTTCAGCAAACAGAATTTGATAAACAAATAGCCCAAGATCCTGGTATATTTAGGGTCTTTGATCCCAATGAGGGAATCAATGGAGCAAGGACTTCCTATTTCCATCAATCCATAGGTGGTTACCATGCTGCAAAACCTGCGGGCTTGGAAGATCTGTTTAAATTCCACATTTATAAAGGGAAAGTAGGGATCCTAAGCATGCTTAACGTAAAATATGTGGTGCAACAGGATGAGGAGGGCAGAAGCTATCCCGCCCTTAACCCAGATGCCAATGGCAATGCATGGTTCATAGATCGGTTGATACCGGTGCAAAATGCCAATGAGGAGATTTTGGCCTTGGATACCTTGAATACAAAGCGTAGAGCGGTGGTTAATAGTGCTAAGTTTGAGATTGGAAAGCAGGAATTTAAGGTAGATTCTATAGCCAATATAAAGCTGACAGATTATAGCCCCAATCACTTAACCTATAGTTCGGAAAATAGCGAGGAAGGCATGGCGGTTTTCTCGGAAATGTACTATCCACATGGGTGGAATGCCTATATAGACGGACAACCAACGGAGCATTTTAGGGTGAATTATGTGCTAAGAGCCCTGCAAGTCCCGGCTGGTATTCATACTATTGAGTTTAAGTTTGAGCCGGAAATTGTAGAAATAGGATCCAAAATTACCATGGCCACCACTATAATTCTGGGATTGATTTTATTTTTTGGTGTGGGCTACGGCTTTAGGAAATCGGGAAATAAGACCACCAACTAATGCAAAAAGTACTTATCATTACATATTATTGGCCCCCTGCAGGGGGGCCTGGCGTACAGCGTTGGTTAAAATTTGTAAAGTACCTTCCCCAGTTTAATGTACAGCCAATAGTCTACGCCCCAGAAAACCCTAACTATCCCATTACGGATACTACGTTTACCCATGGAATTCCAGAAGGAGTGAAGGTTTATAAAAAGAAAATTTTTGAGCCTTATGGGCTGGCACGTATATTTTCCAAAAAAAAGACCCAGCAGATCAGCTCGGGTATTATAACAACCAAGGACCAGACCCGCGTAGAAAAAATCCTCCTATGGATACGGGGCAATCTTTTTATACCTGATGCCAGGAAATTTTGGGTGAAACCCTCCGTTTCTTTTTTGTCGGGGTTAATTGAAAAGGAAAATATAAAAACCATTATTACCACCGGTCCACCACACAGTGTACATTTAATAGGGCAGCAATTAAAAAAACGCACCCAAGTACAATGGATAGCAGATTTTAGGGATCCCTGGACATCAATAGGGTATCATGATAAGTTGATGCTTACGGCCTCTTCTAAAAGGAAGCATAAAAAATTGGAGCAGTTGGTTTTAAATGAGGCCGATAAGATTGTAGTTACTAGCAACACTACCAAGGCCGAGTTTTCCCAATGGACCCCAAAGCCCATTACCGTAATAACCAATGGGTACGACACGTATGAGGGGGCAGCGGTGGCGTTGGATACTAGTTTTACCATCTCCCATATTGGCTCCATGCTTTCCGGAAGAAATCCGCTACATCTCTGGGAAGCGCTATCCCAGCTAGTGAAGGAAAATCAGGAGTTTAGGCAGCATTTTCGGCTCCAACTTGCTGGAGTGGTAAGCAAGGAAGTCTTGACAAGTATCCAATCTTTTGGGCTAGAACCGTATTTAGAGTTACCTGGCTATCTTTCACATGGGGAAGCCCTAGAATTACAAAGAAGATCGCAAATTCTATTATTGCTGGAAATAGATGCCAAAGAAACAAGGGGGATTATTCCCGGAAAGGTGTTCGAGTATATGTCAGCTAAACGGCCTATCCTAGGAGTAGGCCCTAAGAATTGGGAAGTAGCCTCCATAATTGAAACCTCAAATTCGGGAAAATCTTTTGAATATCATCAATTTGAAGAAATTAAGGATACCTTGTGGCAGTGGTTTTTAGCATATAAAAATGAGAAATTGTCTTTGCCAAATTCCAATACGGAGGAATATCACAGGAAGGCACTTACCGAAAAACTGGCCAAGTATATAACGCAATGGGAATAGTTTTAAAACAATCTTTGAAAAATACCCTGATCACCTACTTTGGCTTTGTAATTGGGGCTATTAACCTATTGTTTCTCTATACCCGTTTCTTAACAGATGAATATTATGGCCTTGTAAACGTCATCTTATCGGCCTCAGCGGTATTAATGCCTTTAATGGCATTTGGAGTGCCTAATACCCTTGTAAAATATTTTGCAGGATTCCGAGAAGGGAAAAATAGGGATTCCTTTTTAACCCTCATGGTTCTCTTTCCCTTGGTATTGATCCTTCCCTTAGCGATAATTTCACAGGTCGCTAATGAGGCTATAGGAAACTTTTTATCCCAAGAGAATCCGGTGGTTAAGGGCTATGTATGGCATATTTTTCTAATAGGGATGGCAATGGCATATTTTGAGGTGTTCTACGCCTGGGCCAAGGTGAAAATGAGATCGGTTTTTGGGAATTTTATGAAGGAAGTATTTAGTCGTGTTGTAGTGACCTTGCTCTTACTTTTGGTGTATGCGGAGGTAATCTCGGTGATGGCTTTTTTAAATGCCCTAGTGCTCCAGTATCTGTTAAGGACATTGATTATGATGGTGTATGCGTTTAAACTACAGCAATTAAAACTGAATTTTAAACTTCCTACCAATACCAAAGCCATGGTGAGCTATAGTGCCTTGATTATTTTGGGAGGTTCGGCCGCCATTGTGTTGCTGGAAGTAGATAAGGTAATGATTAATCAGTTTATAGAAATTGAAAACGTAGCCTATTATAGTGTTGCAGGTTTTATTGCCGTTACTATTGCGGTTCCCGCAAGGTCTATGCACAATATTACCTATCCCTTAACTGCAGAAATGCTGCATAAAAAAGATATGACAGGCTTAAAAAGGCTGTATCAAAAAAGTTCCCTCACTTTATTTATTGTTTCTGGGCTTTTATTTCTGTTGATTATTCTGAATCTACATGACCTCTATGCCTTTTTACCAGATAATTATCGCGAGGGATATCTAATTGTGGTTATTCTAGGATTGGCTAAAGTGTATGATGCTGTTTTAGGCAACAATAATGCAATTCTTTATAATTCCGATTATTACAAGGCCTTGTTACTGATGGGGGTGTTCTTGGCTATACTGACTATTCTTTTGAATTTATGGCTGATTCCAAAATTTGGATTGGATGGAGCGGCTATTGCTAGTTTCTTGGCATTTTTCACCTATAACTCCATAAAATTAGGTTACGTGAAGACTAAATTCCGTATGCATCCTATCACCAGGGAAACAATTAAGGTATTTATCCTGATGGTATCCTTAGCCTTGGCATTTTACTGGATAGAATTCCCCTTTCATGCAGTGATAAATATAGGACTAAAAAGTATGCTTATCATTGCCATTTATTTGTTTGTCTTGTACCGTTTTAAAATATCCGAAGATGTTTACGGGGTGCTTTCTAAATACATGGCTAAAATAACGGGTAGGTAATAAGAAATAAAAAGCCCCGTAGGAACTAACTCGCTACGAGGCTTAACAACTAACCAACCTAAAAAACTATCTTTATTACTGTCTAGAACTTCTAGTTCTTGTACTTGCTGTAGTCGATTTTCTAACCGATCTGGAAGGGGCCTTTCCTACCGAATTGGAACGGGTATTTCCACGACTAACTTTAGAGCGGGTGCTTGTCGATTTTTTAACCGTATCGCTATTGTTGCTTCGTTTGCTAGTAGTTCCTCTTACCGCAGTGGAGCGGGAAGGGGAGGTACTACGTTGCTTGCGTACTGAAGGCCTACTCTTATTTACATCACTTCTTGTACCAGAATTCCTTTGAACGGTGGTGCTCCTAGTTACAGAACTGTTTCCTTTGCCATTAGATCTCACAGTAGTACTTCTACCGATGCTGCTTTGGCCTTTTTTTGAATTGTTCTTAACCGCGGTAGTTCTATTTACCGTTCTATTCCCATTGTTGTTAGAACGACTTGTAGTACTTCTGGTTACCGATCTATTCCCGTTATTGTTAGAACGAATGCTGGTGCTTTTATTTACCGTTCCGTTCCCTCTGTGGTTAGATCTGCTCGTTGTGCTTCTAGTGACAGACCTGTTTCCATTGTCGCTAGATCGGGCAGTGGCGCCTCTGGAACTTCCCAGGTTATTTCTTAACCCATTGTTTCTATTGTTCACGGTGCGGTTAGATCTATGGTTGGCCTGACTCCTATAATCATTGCTTCTCACCGCCACACGTTTGTCGTTCCTATAAACAGATCGTCTTTTGTCGTACTTCTTATTGGGCTTGTAATAATGACCTACCTTGGCATAAGATTTTCTGTAATTATGACGATAGGGCTTGTAATAGGTATATCTAATTGGGGTATAGTACCTTCTATAAGGCTCATGATACACCATATGGAACCCAACAATAGGCCTTGCAAAATACCTGTGGAAAGGTCTGTATACATAATGACGATTATAGACATTGATGTATCCACTATGGTGGCTATAATGACCTCGGTTGTTGTAATACACATATAAACCGCCCACTCTTCTAACCCTACCATTGCGGTATTGGATATCTACATTTCCTATTTGGATAACTCTACCGTAGTAATCGTAATAGACGGGAACGTTTTCTATTTGAATTATTGCTCCATAATCGTCGTATTGGATATAGGGGCTATAATCATATCCAGAATTAAACGTGATATTGGTATGCCCAAAACTTACGTTGGCATTAACCCCAACTCTTTTGTCGATATAAAAATCGAATTCCCCATCCGGATATACCGAAAAGGTGATGCCATTTTCAACAAATATAAAGGAGTCGTTGTTCCTGTAACTGTGATAAGTTGAAACCTTCTCTTCATTAACGGACGCCATCGTACCGGCAGAACTAAAAAGAAGTGCTGAAAAAAGAAGTAGTATGTTTCTCATGATATAAGGTTTTAATATCGGGAGCAATTATTTGCTCTGCCTGATATATACCAAACAACATGCCAAACATTGAGAGGTTTTTATAGTTGCCTGTAAATCAGGGTGTTATTTTTACAGTGAATTGCTGAGCCCCTTAATAAAAACCTGAAAACATACTATTTTGGGCCTAGGCAAACTTATTTTTCATGGTTTTCTAGAGTTGTATTCAGGGTATTTAAGTTGATTATTGGCTATCTAATTTTTCTTTTAAATACTTGGCGGTATAGGACGTTTTGTTCTCGGCAACCAGTTCGGGTACTCCTTGGGTAATTAAATGACCGCCTTTTTCTCCGCCTTCTGGTCCTAAATCAATAATATAGTCGGCACACTTTATCAAATCTATATTATGTTCTATAACCACAATAGAATGCCCTTTGGAGAGTAAGGCATCAAAAGATTTCAATAACTTCTTTATATCGTGAAAATGGAGACCTGTGGTTGGTTCATCAAATATAAAAAGGGCTTTGTCCTTGGTAGTCCCTTTTACAAGAAAGGAGGCAAGCTTAATACGTTGGGCTTCTCCACCGGAAAGGGTAGAGGAGGACTGCCCTAGGGTAACGTAGCCCAAGCCAACATCTTGTAGGGGTTTTAGTTTGGTAACTATTCTAGACTGATTGTTTTCTTCGAAAAAGTGGATGGCATCATCAATGGTCATATTAAGAACATCATCGATATTAGCATCCGCCAGTTTCACCTCCAAGACTTCCTTTTTAAATCTTTTACCGTTACAGGTTTCACATACCAAATGCACATCGGCCATAAATTGCATTTCTACCGTAATTTCGCCTTCCCCCTTGCACTTTTCACATCGTCCGCCTTCTACGTTAAAGGAGAAATGTTTGGGTTGATATCCTCTTAGTTTACTAAGCTTTTGGGACGAAAATAGGTTGCGAATATCATCATAGGCCTTAATGTAGGTAACCGGATTGGAACGGGAAGAGCGTCCTATAGGGTTTTGGTCTACATATTCTACGTTCTTAAGCGTCTCAAAATCTCCTTTGATACTGGTAAACTGTCCCGCTTTTTCTCCAAACCCGCCTATTTCCTTAAGTACTAGGGGGTATAGGAGGCGTTTCACCAATGTACTTTTACCGCTTCCGGAAACTCCGGTAATAACTGTTAGCACGTTTAGGGGAAAAGTAACATCTATATTCTTTAGGTTATTTTCTCGTGCGCCTTTAATCTCAATAAAATTATTGAAGGACCGGCGTTTCTGTGGAATGGCAATTTCCTTGCTGCCATTCAGGTAGGCGGCAGTAAGTGAATTGGATTTGCATATTTCTTCTAGAGTTCCCTGTGCAACTACCTCACCACCATGGGTACCTGCTTTAGGACCAATATCGATTACCTGGTCTGCAGCTTTCATTATATCCTCATCGTGCTCTACCACTATAACGGTATTGCCCAAATCGCGCAAGGCTTTTAAGACCTCTATAAGGTTTTCTGTATCCCTAGGGTGAAGTCCAATACTAGGTTCGTCCAAGATATACATAGACCCTACCAAGCTACTTCCCAGGGAGGTAGCCAAGTTGATACGCTGACTTTCCCCACCGGAGAGGGTGTTAGACTTTCGGTTCAGGGTTAAATAGCTTAGTCCCACGTTATCTAAGAACCCCAACCTGCTGTTTATTTCCTTTAGCAACCTAGAGGCAATCTTTTCATCCTTGGCATTTAATTGAAGTTCTTGGAAAAAATAGATCAATTTCCCAATGGGCAGGTCTACTAAATCCGAAATGGATTTATCCGCTATTTTTACATAATCTGCCTCCTTTCTAAGACGTTTGCCCTTACAGGTAGCACATCGGGTTTTACCCCTATATCTGGATAACATTACCCTATTTTGAATCTTATAGCTCTTCTCTTCCAGTTTTTCGAAAAAACGATTCAGTCCTGTAAAATAACTATTGCCTTCCCATACTAGATCTTTTTGCTCCTGACTTAGTTGATACCATGGCTTATGGATGGGAAAATCGAATTTATAGGCGGTGTTTACCAATTGATCTCTGTGCTGACCCATACGTTCCCCACGCCACGGATAGATAGCATTTTCAAAAACGGAAAGAGCCGTATTGGGAACCACCAACTCTTCGTCTATACCAATTACATCGCCATATCCTTCACAGGTGGGACAGGCGCCATAGGGGTTATTAAAGCTAAATAGATGAACGTTTGGATCTAGGAAGGTCATTCCGTCCAACTCAAATTTATTACTGAAATTGGTCCTATGACCGGTAGACAGCTCTTGAATGGCGCAGGACCCTTTGCCTTCAAAGAAAGCGGTGTCTATGGCATTGCCCAATCTATTGTAAAAATCTTCCTCATCCTTATAGATGATCCGATCCACTACTAAATCAAATTCTGGACCTATATCTTTTAAATCTTCCTCAATCCTAATTACCTCTCCTTTATATAAAATCCTTGCAAATCCCTGCTTGGAGAATAGCTGAAGCGATTTTATGGGGTCTCTGTCCTTACTAATTTTTATAGGTGCCAGTAAAAGTAGTTTTGTACCTTCCTCATAGGTTTTTACATGTTCTATAACATCTGTTACCGTATGTTTCTTTACCTCTTTTCCAGAAATAGGGGAGAAGGTCTTTCCAATTCTGGCAAATAATAATTTTAAATAGTCATAGATTTCGGTGGTAGTCCCTACGGTAGACCTAGGGTTGGTAGAGTTTACCTTTTGCTCTATAGCAATGGCTGGGGCAATTCCCTTAATATAATCTACCTTGGGTTTATCCAATCTACCTAAGAACTGCCTGGCATAGGAGGAAAGACTCTCTACATATCTACGCTGGCCCTCTGCATATAAGGTATCAAATGCTAAACTAGACTTTCCCGATCCAGATAGTCCGGTAACGACCACTAATTTATTCCTGGGGATTACTACATCGATATTCTTTAAATTGTGGAGCTTGGCTCCCTTGATAATGATGTTGTGCTTTGGATTGATATCTTTTATAGAGGTCATACGATTCTTTAAGGCCGCAAAGATACAATATGTGCAAATTATTCGCTAATGTTCCTGGAATTCCATGCCTTTCTAGACCTTATAAAGGATGGTAGCCATAAGATGACCCCTTAGAAAGGTTACTTGGTAGAAAAACATCGGGGATATATTTAATTTTTTATATATTTGGTCTTCAACAAACCCTAAATAGCCTATACGTAACACAATTACTTTTTATAAATAATTTATGTTGTCCTTTCACCTTTTATCACAAAGGGCGACACGCTTATTGATCTAAATAAAAGTAATTGGTATGGAACTATTGATTGATGACTCGGTATTGGTAAAAAAATATATGCAGGGAGACGAAAGCTCACTGGAAATATTAATCAACCGACACAATAAACGCCTTAGTAGCTTTATCTACTCCAAAGTTCAGGATAGGGAAATCACGGAAGATATTTTTCAGGACACCTTTATAAAGGTTATAAAGACTTTAAAAAGAGGTAAGTATAATGAAGAGGGTAAATTTTTGCCTTGGGTCATGAGAATATCGCATAACCTCATTATAGATTATTATCGGAAGAGCCAGAGGATGCCTAAATTTGAAACCAATAACGATTATAATCTGTTTTCCGTAATTAGAGATGAGGGGTTAAGCGTTGAGCGACAATGGATTAAGGACCAGATAGACGCAGAGCTAAAGGTAATTATTAAGGAGTTGCCGGTAGAGCAGTTAGAGGTCCTGGAGATGCGTATCTTTAAGGATATGAGCTTTAAGGAAATCTCTGAAAATACGGGGGTAAGTATTAATACAGCCCTAGGTAGAATGCGTTATGCACTCATTAATCTGCGAAAACTCATTGATAAGTATAATATAGTTTTAACGAATTAATAAACTATAAAACAGAAATATAGGAGGCCTCCATCATTTTAATATACCTTTGGTGTCCCTAAGACATGCCCTATGGAGAAATATAACGTTGACGCCAAGGATAGCTGTAAGCTTGTAGTTACTTCCCCTTCCAAAATTGCATTTCTATTAAACTACTCCAAATCCTTGACCACTGGTGATGGTGAGGATAAGAAAACAGGTCCAAATCTTAATTAGGCTATACTACCTCTTTATTGACGGTTATAAAGGTATAGGACTACAACTGCTAGCTAAGAGGTGGTTTTATAAAATGAGCGGTAGTGTTTAAGGAAAAGTTCTCCCATGGTTCCCTTGCATTATCACATTATCTTTCTTAGTGTCTAATTAAAGCTGCTAAAGGAAAAGGGGTATTCCAACCCTTCAATTACAATTCATTAGGTGGGGTGTTATCAGTACCTCAATCACGGTATCTTATCATTCCTATATCTTTCCATTAATTAGGAGTAGTTGTTACTAAGACGCTTATGAATGGGGTTAATCACTGCTTTTTTCATAAAAAAACAGCTTGAAATCCACAAAAACGACGTTTGACCACGCTAAAAGCTGGTTTTACAACATACTTTTCACACCACTTCATCATTTACATACATTTATCATGTTGTTAGTTTATTAGGTCGATCCCCCCTAGGCCATTTAAAACTGTTAGCATAGCAATGTAAGTCCAACCGGAAAAGGAAGGCACCTAGTTTAACCAAAAACAATAATATGTATGGAAATGCAAAAAGATGACTCAGTATTAGTAAAAGAATACATGAACGGCAGTGAAAAAGCCCTGGAGATTTTAATCAATCGACATAACCAACGCATCAGTAGCTTTATTTACTCTAAGGTTCTGGACAAGGAAATTACTGAAGATGTTTTCCAGGATACTTTTATTAAAGTGATTAAGACCTTAAAAAAGGGGTCTTATAGCGAAGAGGGTAAATTTTTGCCTTGGGTGATGAGAATTGCACACAACCTGGTGATAGACCACTTTAGAAGAAACAAGAGAATGCCGATGTTTGAGGGGAAAGATGATTTTAATATCTTTTTGGTTCTTGGGGATGACGAGTTAAATGTAGAGAAGCGACTAATAAAAGAACAAATAGATTCCGATCTTACTAGTTTAATAGAAGAATTACCAGAAGATCAAAAAGAGGTGCTTTTAATGCGTATTTATAGGGATATGAGCTTTAAAGAAATTTCGGAAAACACGGGAGTAAGCATTAATACGGCATTAGGTAGAATGCGTTATGCCCTAATCAACCTAAGAAAGATTATAGAGAAAAATAATATTGTTTTAACTAATTAAGCATTACTTTCAACTACTAGAGCAATATTTCCAATATAGTGGCGTTATCTATGCAAACAATACTATAATCTTATGGAAAAAATTTACTCCAAGAATCAAGATAAATGCAAGATTGCCACAGCCAGTCAGGAAACAGTGAGTTTTTTATTGAGTTATTCCAAGTCTCTACAGATTGTTGATTATAAGAACATCCAATTTGAAAACAATTTAAATTAGGATATATAATAAGGTGATCTAATAACCCAAGGAATAACTAATTCCTTTAGACTTAATAAACTAGGTATAAATGCCCAGTGCTGGTCATTTACTGGGCTTTTTACTCTTGTAATAAGCATCCATAACAGATTTTCTACCGATAGTTTTGGTAATGATGTCTTTTTCCAAATCCCATCCTCTAGCGGGTGAATATTCTCTTCCATACCAAATAATTTGCAGGTGAAGGTCGTTCCACAGCTCCTTTGGAAACAACCGTTTCGCGTCTTTTTCGGTTTGTACCACGTTTTTGCCATTAGTAAACCCCCATCTATACATCAATCTATGGATATGCGTGTCTACTGGGAACGCTGGAATACCAAATGCTTGCGCAACCACCACACTGGCCGTCTTATGACCAACTGCCGGAAATTCCTTTAATAATTCGATATCCTGCGGGACTTCTCCATCATATTTTTCTATCAACATTTTAGACAATCCATAAATCCCATTGGCCTTCATAGGGGAAAGTCCTACAGGTTTTATAATTTCCCTAATTTCATCTACCGTCATTTTAACCATATCGTAAGGGTTATCGGCCTTTTCAAACAATAGGGGAGTAATCATATTCACCCTTACATCGGTACTTTGGGCAGATAATAGCACTGCAATGAGTAGGGTATAAGCATCCTTATGATCTAGGGGTGTTGGGATGGTTGGGTATAATTCCTGTAATGTTTTTATTGTAAAGTCTACTTTTTCTGATTTAGTCATATAATCCGTAATTTTATCAAAAATTGAAATCGACCTATTGATAGGTCGATTTCAAAAGTGATAAAAATAATCAATATTTAGCTATGAATACATTAAAAGTAGGGGATAAGGTGCCGTCGTTTTCGGCTACGGATCAAGATGGCAATACCATTAAACTGTCCGATTATGAGGGGAAAAAGCTACTTGTCTTTTTCTATCCAAAGGCAAGTACTCCAGGATGTACGGCCCAAGCGTGTAATTTAAGGGATAATTATGCCGAGCTACAGGCGCAGGGGTACGAATTGTTGGGAGTTAGTGCCGATTCCCAAAAGAGACAAACCAATTTTAAAAATAAGTATGAGTTTCCATTTCCTTTATTGGCCGATGAAGATCACAGCGTACTAAATATTTTTGGGGTATGGGGTCCAAAACAGTTTATGGGTAGAAAATATGATGGTATTCACAGAATGACCTTCCTGATAGATGAGCAGGGGGTTGTTACCAAGGTAATAGACAAAGTAAAGACCAAGGACCACGCTGCTCAAATATTAGAGTAGTATTCACCCATAAGCAATCGGGCCAAAAAATAGGATGTATCCTTTTTTTGGCCCGATTGCTTATTAGTAGAAGTATAATTAGACTTTTTCTTTCTTATCTTTTTCCTCCTGCTCTCTATTATATTCAATCTGCTCGGTTCTATTACGGGTGAACAGCTTCTTCTTTTTAATGATTTCTGCAACACCTTGAGGTAATACGGATTCCCAGCCATCCTCACCGTCCATTATTTGTTTCAGGACATCCCTAGAGAATACATGTAGAATTTCTGGATCGTAGTCAATAATATCCTTCACCTTACCATTGTACTTAAAGAACTTGTACAATTCTTTCATCCTAGGATGTACCTTAACGGTATTACTGGTCATAACCTGTCCGGTTTCCTCATTCCTCATTGGGTATAGATACACTTTTAGGTCCTTAAAGAATAACTTACCAAAGGCTTCTAGTATACCTCCGCTTAGGTGACGGTAATACTTCTCGTCAAAAATATCCACAAGATTGTTTACCCCCATGGTAAGTCCGATCTTGGCTTTGGTGTAATTGCTAAAGTATTCTACCAATTTATAATACTCCTGAAACTTAGAAATCATTACCGTATGGCCCAAAGAACAAAGTAATTCTGCCCGGTCCATAAAATCTTGCTCATCTATTTCCCCATGTGCCCTAAGGTTAGACAGGGTAATCTCGAAAATTACTACCGTATTTTTTTTCTCTACATTCTGTTCGTTAATAAATATTTCATACGATTTTTTAAACATATCCATATTTACCTTGGTCACAGGTCTAAAACTTCCTCTTAGCGCCAAAATATTCTTTTTGTATAGAATACTGGCTGGAAGAAGGTTATTGCCATCGGGACCAAACATCACGGCATCGGTCATATCGTTTTTAATAAGCTGAAGGCTCATTAACCTATTATCTACTTCCGCAAAATTAGGTCCGGAAAAATTCACCATATCAATCTCTATGGTGTCCTTGTCGATATGATCATAGAGGTATCTCAACAGTTTTTTAGGCTTATCGTACTTATAAAATGCCCCGTAAATAAGGTTTACCCCAACAATTCCTAGCGTTTCTTGCTGTAATCTGGCTTCATTTTGCTTAAAACGGACATGTAGTATAATTTCGTTGAGTTCTTTTTGACCAGGCTCTAGCTGGTATCTGATACCAATCCACCCATGTCCCTTGTAACGTTTGGTAAAGTCAATAGTGGCAACGGTGTTCGCATAAGAAAAGAATAATCTATCCGGATGCTTCTCTCGGCTGATCCTATTCTCTATATGCTCCATTTCATGGGACAACATTTTATTTAACCTAGAAAGGGTCACGTATCGGCCGTCGTCTTCCACACCATAAATAGCATCGCTAAAATCCTTGTCATAGGCGCTCATTGCCTTCGCAATGGTTCCGGAAGCACCTCCTGCCCTAAAAAAATGTGCAGAAGTTTCCTGTCCGGCCCCCACCTCGGAAAAGGTTCCATAAATATCGGGGTTCAAATTTATACGTAAGGTTTTGGCCTTGATTGACGGTACGTTGGTAAAAGCAGTTTCTTTTTTCAAAATAGACGTTATAATAGCTTAGATACAATAGCTTATTTGCGTTGTACAAAGTTAATAAGATAACACTATCTATTAAATAAATATATTATAAATTTGGATTAAACATATATGAGATTGAAAGTTACTTTTTTAGGCACCGGTACATCACAGGGCATCCCTGTTATTGGCAGTAAGCATCCTGTATGTCTTAGTGAGAATCATAAGGACAAGAGGCTTAGGGTCTCCGTATTAATATCTTGGGAATCCTATACCTATGTAATAGATTGTGGACCAGACTTTAGACAGCAGATGCTGACCAACGAAGTAACAAAGATCGATGGGATATTATTTACCCATGAACATGCAGATCATACGGCAGGGATAGACGATATACGGCCTTTTTTCTTTAGGCAGGGAGATATCCCCATATATGCACACGAGCGTGTGATTGCTTCACTAAAACAACGCTTCGATTATATTTTCACCAATGAAAATCGATATCCCGGTGCGCCAGGGGTAGAAGTAAACACGGTAAAGAACAATCAGCCTTTTAAAATTGGAAATCTAATGGCCATCCCCGTAGAGGCCCAACACAACAGATTACAGGTATTTGGTTATAGGATACGGGATTTTGTTTACCTCACAGACGTAAAAAGTATGGAAAAGGTGGAAATGGAAAAAATTAAGGGAGTAAAAGTATTGGTTATCAATGCGCTTCGGATGGAACCCCACCATTCCCATTTTAACTTGGAAGAAGCTTTAAATTTTATTGAAGCTGTACAACCAGAGAAAGCATATTTAACTCATATAAGTCATTTGTTAGGTTTTCATGATGAAGTAGAAAAAACCTTGCCAAAAAATGTACATTTGGCCTTTGATAATTTAACTATAGAGTGCTAGGCGTTATATCTATTTTTAATGGGGTAAAATAAAATATCTCGTGTCAAACATTCCTAATACAGCATCGATTAAAAGCATGAAATGAGCACGACTCAAGACCGTTTGCAATCACCTAAGGGGAAATGTGAACCTAAATGCCGTAGGCATGCCCAGCTGAAGTATTACCATTTAAAAACAATTAAAACCTATATATGAAACAAAAAATTATATTTTACCTTCTGCTATTCTTTGTCTTAATTGCCTTATATCAATTTATTAGTACCAGAAACATGATACAGGCCAAAAACGGCCTAATTGAGGCGCAAGCCAAAGAAATGGTACAAATGGAAGACTCTATTAGGAACCTGCAATTTACAAACCTGGAAACGCAGTATTTTTCATTGGATAATAATGATGACGCTTTGGCCTATTATGATCATCTAAAGCTTGAATCGCCCAGCCAATATATTACCGATAAATTACTAGAAACCAATGAAACTAAAGGAGATAACCCCTTGGTTCCCTACGCGGGCATGGAAGGTGATTTTAAGATTAATAAGATTAAGGTATTGAACCACAAATGGATTTTAGCCGACTTCTCCGATGGGCAGTTTTGGGGGGAGCTGTTTATAAAATATGAGTTGAAGGATGATCTGGGGGTCGATTTCTCTCTCTTGGATCACTTCCTGTACACTCGTAGTAATTGATTAAATGGCGCTTACAGATTAAATTCTGTAAAGAATTAGCGCTCCGCCTTACACAAGTAGGCTTCATAAATAAAATAGGTAGATACGCTTAATAAAAGTATATCGACCTATTTGTTTTTTGAGAATAAGGGTTCCACTACTTGGAACCTGCATTATGATTATATCTTGTCTACTAACCAGTTTTTAAAGGAGTGAAAATTTTGCGGTGCCACTCCATGTCCTACAGGAAACTCTTCATATACGTGTTCTATTCCCAAATCGGTTAAAAATTCGGGGATTTTTTGTGCCCATGACACCGGAATCACCTGATCTACACTCCCATGGGAAGCGTAAATCTTCAAATCCTTAAAATCGTTTTCCCTATAGTTGTCTGGCAACATAGAAGGACTGATATAGCCACTTAGTGCCACTACATTCTTCACTAGGTGGGGGTAGGTAAGTGCCACGGCATAACTTAGAATGGTCCCTTGACTAAAACCTAAAAGGGTAACATTGTCCTGATCTAATCCGTAGGTGCTACAAGCTTCTTCTATAAACGCTTTTATTTTATCGCGGGAAAGCATGGCTTGGGCATCATCGTTCCACTTACCCTTATCTGCATCAAAATTTATGGCATACCACATATTCCCAAATGGCTGCATAGGATAGGGCGCCCTTACCGAAATAATACATAGTTCCTTAGGCAATTCGGGAGCGAAAGAGAATAAATCTTCTTCATTACTACCATATCCGTGAAACATAAAAAGAACTGGTGCTTTACCACTCGTTATATTGGAGGGTCTTATAAGGTGTTCTAAAGATAGTGTTGCTGTTGTCATGTTAAGAAATAAAAGTAAACCATTTTTGAAAATAGGGGCCCAGAATGGGTACTTCTTGTTTTTTGTCGTTTAAGGCTCCCAAAAATCCATAGAACCATAAAACCACATAAAATACGTATAGACCGTACCAAGCGTATTCGCTATACCAATTACTCAGAAATATGGCAACCCCTAAAAACACAAGGTGTAAACCAAATGCCTGACGTGTGTGGAATCTTGCAAAATCATTTTTCGGTTCGGAGTTCATGGACATGGCGATTAAAGCCCCTACCATGGTCATATACGCAACAATTGCCGTAGTTTTCCCCTCTTTTACTGTGTTGTTCATACCGGCAAAGTAAATGTTAGCTTAGTTTATAATCACGAATAGAAACCTTTAAACAAGACCTCTATCCGTGGTTTTAATAGTGATGTTATTCTCCTATAGTACCTATTAAAGGTAGTTTCTCCAATTTGCCACTATTTGCGTTGATAACGCCTAAAATGGCAAAGCCCAAAGGTACCCAGCTCAGAATACCCAAAAACCCTATTCCCACCATGGATAAAACAAATAAGAGTACGGATATCGCTATGGAAAGGATCCAAACTCTTAGGGATTGCTCTATATGAAATTGAACAAATGCATTTTTTTTGTTACTGTTTACTATAAAGGCGATAAGTAAGCCTATTACAAATAGGTAGCTTACCATTGCCATGGTCTTACCTTCATTTATTGTTTTTTGATCCATGTGTTCTCGTTTATTTTTTCAAAAAACAAAGTTAGTGAATATATTGATTGTTGCCTATAATCCCTAAGGCTCTTCCCCTCATTTTAATGTCTAGGAAGGCGCTGTTTTTTGAACTGGAAATGATGTCTTCTTCTGTAAAAGTAAATTCAATATCTGGGTCAAATAGGGTTAGTACGGCTTCCTCACCAATCTTAAGGATGGGCTGCGATATACCATAGCGTTCCCTACCTTTGGTGAGGAGTGCTATGGTGGTTTCCAAATCAAACAGTGTATTTAAAGCTCCAAATGCACTTTCCAAACCTATGGTGCCATTAGAGGCATTGTCAAATTCTATCCGTTTCAGTTCAATATCCAAGGGTCTGTGATCTGTGGTTACAAAATCGACCACCCCTTCTTTTAGCCCTTTAATCAATGCCTCCCTGTCCTTGTTGGTTCTAAGAGGGGGCATAACTTTATGCCTGGAATCGAAACTGGTTAATACCTCGTCCGTAAGGCAAAGGTTGTGTATGGCAACGCTACAACTAACGTCTAACCCCTTTTCCTTGGCTTCCGAAATAAGCTGTACGGATTTTTCCGTGGAAATGGTAGGTACGTGCAATTTTCCGCCTGTATATTCCAGGATAAATAAGTCCCTTGCCAGGTTTAGTTCCTCAGCCATATTGGGGATTCCCTTTAATCCCAGTTTAGTAGAAACTTCTCCCTCATTTACAATTCCTTTCCCTGCAATTTGCTTATCCATAGGGAAGCTATGTATTAGACCATTAAAATTATGGGCGTATTGCAAAGCCACCTTCATTAAATTAGGGTTGCCAATAGGGCGTTTATAGTCATAAAAACCAACGGCACCTGCACTCTTCATATCGTAAAGTTCGGCCAAACTTTCCCCATCAGATTGTGTGGTTAACGCCCCAAGTGGGTAAAGGTTTACCGCACTATCTTTGGCAGCAGTCTTTAAGAATACTATATCCGAACTACTATCGGGAATGGGAAGGGTGTTTGGGTTATGGATAATATCGGTAAATCCGCTTTTGGCAGCGGTAGACAGCCCGTTAGCGATAGTTTCGCGCTCTTCGTATCCTGGCTCTCCAAAACTAACGCCCGTGTCTAACCAGCCTATGGAAACATGTAGGTTATCATGCTCAATAACCTCTACCTTTTCCCGAATTTGCAAGGTAGGGGCAATATCTTTAATGGTACCATCTTTAATATGTATGTCCCACTTTTTTAAATGGTAGTCAGGGTTGGACGAATCTACTATTGTGGCGGATTTTAAGAGTATGTTCATTTTAAGTATTTTTGAATAAGAACTTCTATTAGGATAAATGCCAACGCAAAAATAACAAACCATTTCCAAAGCTCTTTTATGCCATGGTCACTTTCTAGTTGCTGAAACAAAGATTCCAATTGGTTGTTCACGGTGGTGGCAGCTAAGCTGCTAGGGTCCAAGTAATTTAAGGAACTTTCATTTCTAGGGTGATTAAAACTTAAGGTACCTATTTCTTTCCCAGCTGCGTTAATTTGAAAATTTCCGGCAATGGTTGGCAATTCCTCAAAAGTCAATACCGTTTTATTACTATAGGCTTGTTGGTAAGGGATAAATTCCATATTCTCCCCGGATACCTTTAAAACTCCGTCGCCCTCCAAAACTATAGGTATATCTACGATAGATTTTTGTCCAATTAGTTCATAAAATCTTGAAAGTTTTAAGCTATTCCACCCCATATTATAGAAGGTAGGCACCACTAAGGGCGACCGGATAAAATTGGAGTTTTCCAAGTTTAAGGGCGCCGTAAATAGGTAAATCCCCTTGTCTGCCACTAAAAAGGGGGCTCCATTGTCTAGGGTGAGTAGTGAAGGAAGGTTTGATTGAATTTTATAATACTTCTGCAGGCTTGGGTATTGGAAGTTGGTAACCTTTTCTTCAAAGACGTTATGGTACAAGGGGTGCTCCATGGAAATGCTGCTAACTTTCCGTTCTGCAGTATTTCCAGAAATAACATTGACATTCAAGCCCTTATTTAGCAGGGTATTGTAATTGGAAATATCGACATCCGAATGTGGGATTATTACCAGGCTTCCATTATCTGCAACGAACGGCAATAATGCATTTTGCAATGCGGTGGGAATACTTTTAAGTTCATTGAGAACAATGAGGTTCTGAGAGTTTAATATGCCATAATTCAAAGAGTTTAATTGAAAATCGGAATATTCAAATTGGTCTTCTCGGAAAATTCGGCCTAAAAAATTGGAAGGAGCCCCACTGATGGATATTATCTTGATCTTTTCTTTTTTGTGGATGTTAAAGAATAGCTGGTTGTCGTATTCTATGCCAGAATCAGTGATAACAACGCTTCCATTGATTTTTTCATTGGAGGGTAGCGTAAAGACTACCTTGCCCTTAAGGTCTTCGTTAAAGCTTGCCGATGTTTTTGCAATTAACCGATCCCCGTTGTATAAGGACACGGGAATGGGCTCTCTGTGATTACTGGAAGTGAGCTCACAGCTAAGCTCCAGGCTTTCTGGGAATACCTCTGTCACATATAGGGTGTCTATTGCTACATTGCGTAGATCTTTGGAAAGGGCCTGCACTAGATGTAATTTTAATCCTTGTAAGGTATCCAATCTTTGTGAGGGGGAATGGGTTTGGAAATCGGAAATTAAGACCAGTTCATTTTCAGGGCTAGGATCTTTTATAAGACTTTTTGCTTTTAATAAAATCTCATCCAAGGAGCTTTGTTTTCCCGTATAGGGTAAGGATAACAACTCATTTTTGATCTCGTTAATGTGTACATCCCTAAAGGTACGTTCGTTGGTAAAAAGGGTGATAGTGCGTGTGGGCGGCACAGATCTCAACAATTCCTGTACTTTGTTTTCCAAAAGTGTCCCCCTTTCGTCCGCAGCCTGCATGCTAAAGGAATTGTCTAAGTATATGATAAATTGCCCCTGTTTTAAGGCCGACTTACCCGGAAGGAAGGGTTGTGCAAAGGAAAGAATCAAAGCCGTGAGCAGTAAAAGTCGCGTAAACAACAACAGCCATTTTTTTAGCGAATTGCTCTTTCTGGATTCTGCTACTACCTTTTGTAGCAGCTTAACATTGGTAAAGGGGGTTTTGGTAAATCTACGTAATTGAAAGAGATGGATTAAAATAGGGATGACCAATAAGAAAAGAGACCAAAGGACTTCCGGATGTTTAAACAGCATTCCCAAATTTAATTTTTCAAATATAAGAAAGTTATTAAAGGTCGCTCCAAATTTTTCTATGATTTATAGGTGATGGGGTTCCAAATGATACTTTGTATTTAACATTGTGCAGGGATGTTTTATTCTGATGGATTTTAGCAAAAGAAATAATAATCTTTGGAAGGTATTTTACCCAAATCACTTAAGTAATCCCTAATAAATTCTTGTGCTTCCTTATTGGCGATAGTTACTATGATTTGTGCGTCTTTATAATTCTCCAAACACTTGTAGTGCTGCATCGTTTTTCCATAAATGACTTTTCCAATTTTATTTGAATTATTACATAACCAACCAAAGCTTATGTGGCGGCTAATCAATCTTTTGGCAATTCTCTTACCTTTTTTTCCTGCTCCCCAAAGCAAGAGTGGTCTTTCTTTATGGTGATCCAGTTTAAGGAAGTAGTGGAGTTTTAGGTGAAGGAAGCTGTTTTCTGCATAATGTTCATGGGTCCTAGAGGTACGTTGCTCATAATCTCGCCAATGATGTAAAATCTCGGAAGAGGCAATACATTTTATACCGTGCTGATAAAAGCGGAAGGCTAGGTCATAATCTTCGGGGTAACGATTGGGTGTAAAGGCCCCAACAAGATCTAGGTCTGTTTTATATACCATCCAGCAGGGGGATGGTATTACACATTCTTTATAAATCTCGGTATAATTGTCTGCCTGTTCCGTTAGGCTGTTTAACCATTTCTCATAACTTTTGTATCCTTTTCCAAGTTTTTTAGCCGAGAAGTATTTTACCTTTCCTAAGGCTAGGTGTCCTGGCCCAGTGTTTTCCAGGTTTTGGACCATTACCTCCAACTTATGGGAGGCCATCCTATCATCAGAATCCATTCTGGTGATCAATGTCCCTGTTGCCATGGAAAAAGCTGTTCTTAGGGCATCTATAATCCCATTCCCTTGGTTTTTATACACTTTAATTCGCGCGTCCCCTTGGGCATAGCTTGTCAAAATATGTAAGCAAGAATCGGTTGAATGGTCGTCTACCGCCAGCACTTCCCAATACGGGAAGGTCTGATCCAGTATGGATTGAATACATTGCGCTAAATAGGCTTCCGTGTTTTTAACGGGTATTAGTATGCTTACTTTATTCACCTGCATTTCATTGGCTTCAGTAGTGTGTGGTTCACTCAGTGGTTTTAAATTCTGATTTCAATTCATTGATGGCAGCCAACATGGCTTTAAAGGAGGCCTCTTGGGTGTTTGGATTAAGGTCCTGGGATTGATGGTAGTTTTTAATAAAATCGCTAGCAGATGACCAGACGGTTTGCATTACGCCCAAATATCGATTTTGCAATTGTGGGGTGGAATTTTGTTTAAATTGATGCATCATGGCTACTTGCGCCTTGGCCACAACTGGTTTTCGCCATGGGCAGCTTATAACATTAAAACCCTTAAGGGCAAATAGGGCAGGGGTTGGCAGTGCTTGCTCGTAGTGCCAATCGCAGATAACCACTGAGGTATCTATCATGTCTATCGCTCTAGCAGTATTGTTCATACTGGCTTCCCACATACCAATTCCCGAGGTGGCTCCATCAATGAGTCTATCTCCCCAAATCCACAGCTGAACTCCCTTGTCTTTAAGATGTGAGTTTATAGTGTTTACTTCTTTTGCAAATAGTGTAGCTGGATCTTTCCCTTTACATCTGGGGCAATGCTCATCGGCTATATAGAATACTTCGTCCATCCCTGCATGAAAAGCTTCGGCTTCAAAAACGGCTACAATTTCATCTACAAGATCAAAGACAATATCCTGTACTTCTGGATGTAAGGGACGATAACTCTTACAATAAAGTCCATCGTCATTGGGCCATTCATATTTTTCAGGAAGGTCTATATGAGGCGTCTCGTCTAGCTGAGGGTAAACTTCTAAAAGTTTGGAAATTTTTTCTGCCCAACTTTGGTGTCCCAAAAGATTTATTTGTGGGATTAGTTGTATGCCATGCTTTTTGGCCACGGCAACTATTTTTTTAACCTGACTTTTAGATAGTGGGGCATTACCTCTTAATTCTGGTCTAGACTCATAAGCATAGTTGTAATCTACCCTCAATACCATGGTGTTAATGCCGTTGGGCCCCAATTCCTTATCAATAAATCTTACAAATTCTTCAACACCATCGGAAGTAGGAGCGGCTATAAACAATCCTTTTACAGAAAAAATATCTTGGGACGAAGCCAGGTGGGTTCCTAGTAATAGAATGGTTAGTAAGACGTTTTTCATAGTATTTACCGTGTATATTTTTAGAGTTCCTATCATAATTTTTCAAGTAGATATAATTACAGGAAGATAAGAATAATTAACGGCAACTTTAAAAATAATCATCTCATATTTAACACTTTGGAAATTGCTTCTTCAACCAAAGGTTCCATCACTGCATAGCCTTGGGCGGTAGGGTGGACTTCATCATTGGCATATTTTTTTGGCAATCCGTTTCTTTCATCGGCCATTGCCGAGAAATAATCCAAATAATAAAACCCATTATTTTCTGCGTATTCTTTTAATAGCTTGTTTAATGCAGGTATTTTTTCATTTGGCTTTAATCCTGGACGCCAAGGATAATCGTAGGCCGGTAGTACCGATGAAATAATAACCTTTATACCGTTTGCATTGGCTAATTGAGCCATGGATTTAATATTATCCACTATCATTTCCAAACTAGCAGGGCCTGTATTACCAGCAATATCATTGGTGCCCGCTAATATCACCACAGCCTTAGGACCTAGGTCTATCACGTCCTGTCTAAATCTAATGAGCATCTGAGGCGTGGTCTGTCCGCTAATACCTCTATTGATATAGGGTTTTCCTTCAAAGAATTCTGGGCGAGAATTTAGCCATCCAATGGTAATGGAATTACCCATAAAAACCACCCTATTCTCATTTGCAGTAGGTGGGGAAAGGTTTTTGTTTTGTTCCGCAAAGTGTTGAAGTCCAGCCCAATCTTGAGCCAGGGTAGGCAGGGTGAAAAGCATTGCTAATGTAAAATAAATTGTGGCGGTAGATAAATTCCTCATATTTCTATGGTGTTGGTTATGGTGGTGCTATATCTCGGTTTTAGGTGCTTTTAGTATCCTAAAAAAGAATTAGACTAATAAGACTATCCCTATCGCTAATTATGCCTTTTTATCATTCGCAATAAATTGCCTTTCCTCCTCACTGTTTAAGGATAAATCTTGTACGACCTTTTTTTTATTTGGTCTAATTTTAAGCAAGTATAAAGCTAATGCGGCTGTAATTACTAGGTAAAAGATGTTGTTGTGTTTACTGTATGCAAAAATTCCAACAAGGGAAGCACCTTCCAACAACCCCATACGCAACACACTGGCTTTTAAATATACTTTAAATTTTTGGTTTAAGGAAGCTTCTCGCTTAATGGGGGAAAGCATTTTATTGAATACAAACTCTCCACCAAAATAAGCGAACATGGCTGTCAGGGGTACTAGGTAGATAAATATACCATCTTTAGCAGATACACCGGAGACAATTGTTGTTCCTTGCATATAGATAAATGATCCCAATATTAGGATCCCCAATAAAAAAAGCCCGTGAATAACGGAGAGTAATTTTAAGTCCTTCTTAGGAGACCATTGCTTTTTAGGCGGTTTGTTCATAGTTAAATAATATCAATTTATAGGGCTTAAAAATAGGCAATAATTATAAGCCAATGCAAGTACTTTAAGAGATCCCACACGTCGTAGGTTTATAGGCAGGCTGGGATGATGGCCTTTCACGGTGCCTGGGTTTTATTCGCAAATAAAACAAATAAGTGGGCATTATTGGATGGGCAAATAGTATTCTCAGCTATAAAAATAGTTTAGAACTTCTCAAACACCCCTAGTCCAAATAAGGCGAAATCGTATTTTACTGGGTCTGTGGGGTCTAGTTTACGCAGTTGCGTATCCAATTCCAATAAGGCTTTTGCATCGTTTTGTTTCCTTTGAATTAACCCCAGTTTTCTGGCTACATTACCCGAATGGACGTCCAAAGGACAGGATAATTGGGAGGGCTTTATAGTTTTCCATATCCCAAAATCTACCCCAGTGTCGTTATTTCGTACCATCCACCTCAGGAACATATTGATTCTTTTAGCCGCGGATCCCCTTAATGGGTCTGCAACGTGTTTAGTAGACCTTGGCTGGTGGGGTAGTTCAAAAAAGGTGGCTTTAAAATTGGAAATAGAGGTTTGAAGGGAGTGGGAATCACTGTGTTGGTGAAGAAGATGCTCCATCCCTCCATGATTTTTATAAATATTGTTTAAACTACGGATAAAATAGCTTAGATCTTCTCCGTTAAAAGTTCTATGCACAAAATTGTGAAACCTATCTAAATCTGCTTCCTGGTGACTCATAACAAAATCGTAGGGAGAGAAATCCAATAGCTCCATCATTTTTTCTGCATTCTTTATAATGCTCTTTCTATTGCCCCAAGCGATGGTTGCCGTTAAGAATCCGCTGATTTCTATATCTTCCTTTTTAGTAAATCTGTGGGGGATTTGTAAGGGATCGGTGTCTAGAAATTCCGGATTGTTATATTGTTGGGATTTAGCATCTAAAAATTCCTTTAATTCTTTCTTTGTCATTCTAAGGGGAGGTTTGCTAGTTTCATCATCAATATAGGCACAAGGAGTACCGCATTGTGGGAGGCATGTAAAATAATGGCCCAACCCAAGCCCATTTTAACACGAACATACCCCAAAAAAGAACCTAATATCAGTTGTGGGCCTATTAAAATTGGGGATAGGATTAGAATTTCCTTAAAAAGATCGAAATTCAACAGGTGTACATATCCAAATAATATAATGGATGCGTAATAGGTATATTTAAAATAAGTTTTTTCCCTAAACCAGCTTAATGGACCTCGAAATACGAGTTCTTCTAGTACCGGTGCCATAATAACGGCGAAAAATAATAGGGTAAGGGCAGAGGATTTCTCAAAGAAGTGTTGACTGGCATGTGGACCCAAGTCTAGCTTCAGTATTTCCGTAAGCCAACCAATAATCAAGCTCATAGACATCCCCAGCACTAACCCAAGAACCAATAGGTGGAGTAGTACTTTAAGCTTTAGATCCAAGGAGGCGTGGCGCCATTGAATGCCATCTGGGGATTTAATAAAACGCCATACTCTTTTAAGCATGGCTATTTGGTTATGGATCCATCTACCATGGTCAACTTTCTATCGGCCATATTGGCGAGTTCCTCATTGTGGGTTACTATTACAAAGGTCTGCCCAAACTTATCCCTTAGGTCGAAAAACAATTTGTGGAGGTTATCCGCGCTTTCAGAATCTAGGTTTCCACTTGGTTCGTCGGCAAAAATAACTGCGGGATCATTTACCAGTGCCCTAGCTACCGCAACCCGTTGTTGTTCCCCACCTGAGAGTTCATTGGGCTTGTGGTGCAATCTATGGGATAACCCAAGGAACTTTAGAAGTTCGGTTGCTTTTTCTTCGGCCTCCTGTTTTTTGGTGCCTTTGATAAAAGCAGGTATACATACATTCTCCAGGGCTGTAAACTCTGGCAAGAGTTGATGAAATTGAAAAATAAATCCGATATGGTTGTTTCGAAATTTGGCCAAAGCCTTCTCTGATAGTTTATTTACTGCCTGACCATTGATCAGAAGATCACTTTCATTTTTATTACTTTGTACATCCAAAGTGCCCAAAATTTGTAATAAGGTGGTCTTACCAGCCCCAGAAGGGCCAACAATAGAAATTACTTCCCCCTTTTCTATGTGGAGTTCTACCTCTTTTAGTACCTGAAGGTTTCCGTAGAATTTATTTATGTTCGTAGCTCTGATCATCCTATATAAATATGGTTCTAAACTAAACATTCCCCTTGCAACTGCAAAACCTAGTTGGGTCTAGGGGACTGAAGCTTTGAAAAATCAAAATTAAGGGAAAATAAAGGAGGGTGTATTAAAAATATAATAAAATGGACTTTCATTTCCATTTGATCATTTTTCAAGGTTGGGAGGCTAGGTAGATCTAATAATTCTAAATCGGTTTCCAAGGTATTTGATTATTATATGACAATTTTACTTTAACTTAACCATGGAAAAATGAAATAATCAATACCTTAAGTGGGTTTCCTAGATAGGGGATTGACTTTACAATGAACTTAAAATAGAATAGTACGGGTATGGGACCATATAAAAATTTAGAGGAATATAACCTGGAGATTACCGATGAGGTAAAAATGCGTTATAGGTCTATAATAACGGAAATAGGAGAAGATGTAGAAAGGGAAGGTTTATTAAAAACGCCAGAAAGGGCAGCAAAAGCAATGTTGTTTTTAACCCAAGGGTATAAGCAGGATGCCGTAGAAATATTGGAAGGGGCCATTTTTAAGGAGTCTTATGACGATATGGTTATTATAAAGGATATAGAACTCTATTCCTTGTGCGAGCACCATATGCTGCCTTTTTTTGGAAAAGCCCATATTGCTTATATCCCAGACGGACAGATAGTAGGGCTAAGTAAAATTCCCAGAGTGGTAGATATTTTTGCTAGGCGCTTACAAGTGCAAGAGCGACTAACTCACGATATTCTTGAATGTTTAAATGACACCCTTAAACCCAAAGGGGTAGCGGTGGTTATAGAAGCATCGCATATGTGTATGATGATGCGGGGCATACAGAAACAAAACTCGGTAACTACTACTTCCGGATTTAGGGGGCAATTTGAGAAAATAGAGACTAGAAGCGAATTTTTAAAACTGATCAGTTCAGACCTATCCTAATCTCATTGAATAGAATGCCTTTACGGTAGGCACACAATTTATTACACCAATCTTATTTATTAAGCATGTCGATTTCTAAGAACCAAAAATTTAAAAACCTTTATTTAGGGTTGCTTTTTGATGCTATAGGGATGATTTCCTATGTAATCCCCGGAATAGGAGAGTTTTCCGATATAATTTGGGCCCCAATTGCGGGTTGGTTGATGACTAGAATGTATAAGGGAAGCATGGGCAAGGCAGCCGGATTAGTCGCATTTTTGGAAGAAATAACCCCCGGTTTGGATATTATTCCTTCTTTCACCCTAATGTGGTGTTATACCTACCTATTTAATGCTTCTAAAGTAGACAACTTCATTCAATCAAATAAATAGCGCTTTATCATAAAGAGGAAGCCATTCTACTAGTTAGGGTAGTCAGAAACACCTGTCCTAAAGTTTAGTTATAGGGTTGCCTAAACTCTATATTATTATATACATTTACCGATTGCAGTGGATGGGTAGTGCGGTAAACCAACACCTTTGTAGTAAACGAATATGGTCTGGTGATATTTCTAAAGAATTTCTTATTGCACTATCTTGCCTTTACAATTTTATATTAGTAGTATCTTATGAAGAGAAGACATTTTGTTAAAAGAACGGCCTTAGGGTCTTTGGCTGGATTATTGGGCGCCGAAATTGTTTTCGGTGCTAATATGCCAGAAAATTATGATTTGTTGGGTTTACAGGATCCGGATCCATTTAAATTATTTGGTAAGGACAAGGAGATGAAGGTGTTAAACAGCAATCCATGGAACATGGAGGCGCTTGCACACCAGTTGGATGACAGGGTTACTCCCAATCCTTATATATTTGTACGTAACAACGGTAAGGTTCCCGAAAACATTAACGAGAAAGAATGGACCCTTACTTTTGATGGCGAGTCGGTTAAGGAAGAGAAAACCTTTACCTTGGAAGAGTTGAAAACCAAATTTAAACAATATACCTATCAGCTCACCTTAGAGTGTGGTGGTAATGGGAGACGGGAATTTGATCCGCCTGCGAAAGGAAATCAGTGGGATATTGGTGCGGTGTTTTGTGCCAATTGGACTGGTGTTAGGTTAGGGGATGTCTTGGACGCAGTAGGGATAAAAAGCGATGCGGTGTATATAGGATACCATGGAATAGATCAGCACCTAAGTGGCGATCCTACTAAGGCCTCCATTTCCAGAGGGGTGCCGATGGCCAAGGCCTATCAAGACGAAACCTTGTTGGCCTTCCAAATGAACGGAAAAGATATTCCCTTGGTACATGGGTTCCCATTGCGATTGGTTTGTGGTGGATGGCCCGCATCTGCCTCCGGAAAATGGGTGAATAGGATAAGTGTAAGAAACAAGGTGCACGATGGGGAAAAAATGATGGGGACGGCTTATAGAGTACCTTGTAATCCTCTAGCACCGGGAGAAAAGGTTAAGGATGAGGATATGTGTATTATAGAATCCATGCCCGTTAAATCCTTAATTACCTATCCTAAAACTGGGGCGCAATTGGCAGAGGGAAAGAAACTTACTATAAGGGGACATGCTTGGGCAGGCGAGCTAGAGGTGACTAAAGTTTACTATTCCATTGATTTTGGTGTTACCTGGTCCGAATGTAATCTGGAAAAACCTGTAAATAGATTGGCTTGGCAACATTTTAATGCAAGTATAGATTTCCCTAAAAAAGGTTATTATGAAGTATGGGCCCGTGCCGTTGATGCCAATGGGGACAGCCAGCCTATGCTAGTGCCAGGGTGGAACCCTAAGGGGTATTTGAACAATGCATGCCATAGAATTGCTGTGAAAATTGTATAAATGAAGAAGCAAGACGAATTTAGGGAAAAAGTCATGGCTATTTACAAGGTGCTAATAGTATCTTGTATCATGGTATTTCTTATAGGGGTTTTAGGGGTTATTTATATGGTATCTCCCAACTCCTTTTCATTTGAATCCAACAAGCCTACTACTAAAATGGTTAGTGTTGATGAGGAGGACGATTGGGATAAAATTGAAAATGGTATTCATATAAGAACCGGTTTAAAGGACGCCGAAGGACTAATGGCCGTGGTTAATAATTGTACTAACTGCCACTCTGCCCAATTGGTGATGGAAAATAGGATGAACGAGGAAAGGTGGATCCAGACCATAAGATGGATGCAGGAAACACAGAACCTCTGGGACCTAGGGAAAAATGAAAAAATTATTGTGGATTATTTGGTTACCAATTACCCGATAATAAATAAGGGTAGGAGGGAGAATCTCAACGAAATAGAGTGGTACTCCCTGGATGAATAAATAATTAAGGGATTATGTTTTTTGAAAAATATATAAATGCCTTTACTTCCTCATTTTTCGGGATGGTAAATTGGACCTGGAGGTCCATTACTTTTGATGTGCCTTGGTATACCAATTATTTCTGGGGCCTTATAGTGATTTCCCTCATCGTATGGGGGTTAGAAATTGTTTTCCCATGGCGTAAAAATCAGAAGATTTTTAGAAAGGATTTTTGGCTAGACGGATTTTATATGTTCTTTAATTTCTTCCTTTTTGCCATTGCAATTAGCGGATTTTATAAGGTATTGGAGGTGTTATTCAGTGATTTGGGCATTAAAACTAGCAGCTTAACCATTTTAGATTTGTCTTCCTTGCCCAATTGGTTGCAATTGGTGTTGTTTTTTCTGGTATTAGATCTTGTACAATGGTACACGCATATGCTACTCCATAAACATCCCTTTTTATGGCAGTTCCATAAGATACATCACAGTGTGAAGGAAATGGGATTTGCGGCGCACCTGCGCTTCCATTGGATGGAAAATGTATTATACAAGCCTTTAAAGACCTTTGGTGTAATGATTTTAGGAGGGTTTGAACCAGAGCAAGCCTATTTGGTCCATTTTTTTGCGATTACCATTGGGCATCTTAACCATGCCAATATTAAAATAACCTATGGGCCTTTAAAGTATTTGCTAAATAACCCCGTAATGCACTTATATCATCATGCTTACGAGTTGCCAGAAGGCAAAAAGAATGGGGTTAATTATGGTATAAGTTTAAGTGTCTGGGATTATATTTTTAAGACCAATTATATTCCTGAAGATAGTGGGAAACTTCCCTTGGGCTTTAAAGGGGATGAAGAAATTCCGAAGTCATTTTTTAAACAATTAACCTACGGCTTGCGTAAGAGCATTCTAAGTTAAAAACAAATTTTTAAGCAGCTAATTTAACAAAAGGTTCTTCTCTTTTTGCCACGGCAAAAATCCTTAATACCAATTTGTTGGCAACTGCATTTATTACGCTCATGTGGTGTTTGCCTTCTTTTGTCTTTCGATTGTAATATGCCTTCAATTGGGGATCGTGCTGTACAGCGCTAATAGCGCCTTTGGTTAAAATAGCCTTCAAAGTTTTATCTCTCATAAAGTGAGTTCTTGTTTTACCTCTTATACTGCTTCCAGACTGATGGGGAAAAGGTGCTAGGCCGCAGTGACAACTGAATTTTCTCGGGTTGTCGAACTTAGTGAAGTTATCAGTTTCCACTATGCATTTTGAAGCGATGACCGGACCTACCCCGATAATTCTGGTCACTTTCTTATAACTACTTTTTAAGTCATGGTCTGCCTCAATGATCTTTTGCATTTCACTATCAATTTTTTTAATGCTTTTTTGAAGGAACCTATAATGCTTTCTTTCTTCTTTGATTAACATTTTCACATCAAGGGTCCGATTTAATATCTCATTGGCTTTTAAGCTATTCTGCACTTGGACCGACATCTTTACATAACGTTCCCTTGCAGTAATAAGAGCTTTCAGCGTCCTCAGGTTTTTTGACGGTAGCTGGTAAGGTGTCAATTTGTGATTTTTTACTATGGCGTATTCTGCAATGCGATAAGCGTCTTTTGCATCACTTTTTCCTCTCTGAATACCCAATGATTTTTTAAGATCCAAGGGGGTTATTAGGTAAAAAACAAATCCCTTTTTACTTAGACAGTTTATCAGGGCAGAGCCGTAATGGCCAGTGTGCTCCAAAGCAAACACCGTTGTGTTCCTGTCAAATTCTTCAAGCCAATTTGAAATGACACGGGAATTATTATCAAGCACACCTTTGAATTTTACTTGCACATTTTCTTTGTCAAGGCCACAATAGTCTAAAGTGTCCTTCGAAATGTCGATTCCTGTAACTAGATTTTTCATAACTTTGTTTTGGCTATTAAAAACCTGAAGAACCAAAAGGTCTGTGTACTAACGCTATTAATAAGCCTTTAAGCTTAACATTCTAAATGGTACCCAAAACCTAAGAAGGGAAAGGACTGATGCTCAGGTTAAATCTAAAGTTTAAGAGCCGAAATAGTTCACCTTTTCCTTCTGGTTTTTCAGAAATTTAATATGATTAAATTTCCTCTAAATATACGATGCTAAACTAATAGCAAGCCGTAGGTACTGTTATTTAAGGAAAGAATTTTAAAAAAGAACAGTAGCTCCTAGGGTTATTGATCTTCCCATATTAAATATTCCATCGGGCTTTAAACGAGATAGATGGGCAATGTATTTTTTGTCCAGTATATTGTTGGCGCTGAGGTTAAAATTTACCTGTTTTTTCACAATTGAGACCTCACCACCAAATCCGGCGCTTAATAGGGAGTAACCTGGTGATACGGTTTCATTATCGGCCACTCTATTTTGTTGAAAGGTGTTGTTTAAGGTAATAAAGGCGTTGGACTTCTTTAACCAAGAATCATTATTGGAAAACTCCACCCTAAGGGTGTTGATTAGGGTATTAGCTGGAATCAGGGGAAGTTTGGCTCCTTCGTTTAATTCTCCTAATACCGTCTGGTAGCTACTTTCTACATGTAACCAATCATAAGGGTGTGGGTGAAAATGAAAACCAATTTCTCCTCCATATAGGGTGGCGTCTTGCTGAAGATACCTATAGACAGATCTACCATTAAGAGAAGTCCCATCTGGTGCAATAAATATATAATTCTTAACCCTATTGTGAAAACCGTTTACAAATAATTCCACATGCTCATTTTTAAACTCCAAGGCTAGGTCTAATTGAATATTCTGCTCATTTTTTAAATCAGCATTCCCAATTTCGAACCTGTTGGCCCCAGCATGGCCACCGTAGGAGGTAAGTTCAGCTAAATTGGGGGCCCTAAAACCTGTCGCGATATTAAAACGACCGGTGAGCGACTCGGAAATATTGTTTTTATACCCAAACGCACCATTAAAGCTGTTAAAGCTACGATTGATAGCTGCAATATGTCCTTCTTCCCCCATTTGTCCGTAAGGGCTGCTTTCTATCCTTCTGCGGTCAAACCGAATTCCGAATTGGAAATCGTTGTTTCTATTAACATGATAGTGAGTGGTTCCCAAAATGCCAAAATCTTGGGTGGTTGCATCCGGAATCAAGACTTCTTCTCCGTAATTGGTATTGGTCTGATAAATTCCTTGTACCCCTAGAATAGTTTCAAATTTTTTCCATCTAGGAAGTTGGTATTGTACGTTATAGCTAAAAGTTTTAAGGTCCATATTAAGGGCTGCTTCCGTATGCTCTTCCTCCTCATGGCCATGTTCTTCTTCCTCGTGACCATGTTCCTCACCTTCATGATGGTGGTGTTCTTCAAACTCTTTCCTACCATTTCCAACATATCCCAACGTAACATCCAAACTAGAGTTCTCAAAGAATATTTTGGTCTTGGAGCTAAGAATATGGCTGTTTATTTCCTGAAGCGGCATTTCTGGCGTTCTTGAGGTGGTTTGTAGGCCAATGGCTTCCGGGATCCCTAGATCTGATTCGTTATAGTTATACCTAACTTCCGTTCTAAAAATAGTGTTCTGAAAACCCAGTCCCATTTTTAAATCCTTCTCGTTAAATCGGGTATTGGTTACTCTAACTCCATCACCCCCGGTATAATCTATGTGACTATTGGCAGCGACCCTTGCAAGGAATCTCAATTTTTCACCAGAAGACTTAATGCCCGCGCCGGTGGTAAATCCCCTCGTATTGGTGTTGTAGTTAAAGTTTGCCTCACCTTCCGTACTTTGAGCAGGAGCAAATCTTTCAGGATTTAAATATAGTACTCCTCCCATGGCATCGGAACCATAGAGTAGGGAAGCGGGACCTTTTATGACTTCAACACTTTCTATGCCCGCTTCATTTACGCCCAAGCCGTGTTCTGCCCCAAATTGCTGATTTTCTAGACGTATTCCTTGGGTGTATACCAAAACCCTATTGGAGGTGAGTCCTCTAATGACAGGTTTTCCAATACCTACGCCGGTAGAGACTACATCTACCCCGGGAATTTTTCCAATACCTTCTACCAAAGTAGGGGCTCCTGTAGATTTTAATGCTGCTACTTTAGCATATTCTACCTTCATCACATTGTCGCGTTGAAGTTTGTGAAATGGGGTAGAGACAATAACTTCATCCATTTCAATGGCACTGGGGGCGAGGGCTATATCAAAGGTGTTTTCCCCAGGTTTAATAGTGATGTTTTGGGAGAATGTTTGAAAGCCAATGTAGGAAGCCACCAATTTATAGGTGCCAAGTGGCAAATTATTCAACTTATACTCGCCATTTACAGTGGTAATCCCTCCTTTTTCCAAATCGGGGAAATAAACAGATACTTGCTCCAAGGGTTCATTGGTAGCTTTTTCGATTATCTGTCCTCCCAAAGAATTCTGGGAATGCATGCTAAAGACTGCCATGGCGCAGAGGATGGATAATAATGTTTTTCTCATGTTTAGAATGTTGTTTTTTGGTATTTAAATCGTTGCCAAGCGTATTGTATGTCCGTTGAATACGATATGCTTAATACACTAATTGACAATAAGGGTATCACCCGTATTGGGGTGAAGTTTTTATAATTATTTAATTTTTGGATTTAAGTTGTATTGGTATTCCACCAAACCATAGCAATCACAAATAGGCTTAGGTACTACTTACTATAAAATAATTGGTCCCTAGGAGAGTTGATTGCCACAACCAAGTACATAACAGTTGGCTTATAGAACCTTACCCTTAATGGAAGCTTAGTGAATTAGGAAGGAAGCTTATTAAAAGGTATTCTCCCGCCTAAATAAATGTTGCCTCTGGCATTAAGGAATTGCTATGAGTATGGAAATGTGGAGGTGGACTAAGCCAAAGCCGGTGGTCCTCTTTCAGAAAAGTGTAGTTTTTGATATTTACTTAAAAACTGGTAATAATCGGTGACATTCTCAGTTTTAAATGTCCAGCTATTATCATTCAGCTCAACATACTCTGGAGTAATAAAATGTGAAATGTTGTATTTATAGAACTCACATTCAACTTCTATTTCATGGTAGTGTAACTTACCTTTTTCCTTACACACAAAATTGTGGTGCTCCAATAATGCGTGTTTTGCCTTTAGAGTTCCGGGCAAGGCAAATAGCGCCACCATTAGGATGGAGAAAAAAGATAAGATATGTTCTCGGAGGTTCATCACAGCTCAAATCTATCCTTATACTTACACAAGGGGTGTTAAAGAAAGTATAATTTATTTAAAAATGAACCCAAGGCCCATTCTACTGAGCATCTTTTTCTCAAATTCCCAGAAAAATTTAAATTGCCCAAAGAGCCACCCGTATATAACCAGAAGGATTTGGTAAAAAGGGAAGATTAAAATAATCCTAAAGAAAAGATAGATGAGACCTCCCCATAGAAATTCGGGGGAAAAGCTATCGCGCTGTAAACCTACAAAATTCAAAAAGGGCTTTGCTATAAAAACCGCAGAGGAGCCAGTAATTGAGAAAACCACAAAGATTATTGCCAATTGAAAATTAGAGGTTACTCCCCATCGTTCTTTTAACTTCTTCATACATTTCGTTAATCGATGGCAAATATAAGTTTTTAAATGCGGGGAACAAAGGGGCCTAGACGCTGATTGTATTTACGCTGAAAATATATAAAGTAATTATACAGCTTATAATTTACCTCATAGCCGTAGTCAATACTGGGATTATAATCTATCTGTGCTTCGTATAGATTGGGATTATAGGTGAAAGGTTGAGTAACGCGTATGTTCCATTCGGTTACATAAATTTGATTTCTATTTTCTAGAAATGATTGAGAGTAATAACCTTCGGGTTTGGCGACGCTTTGTAACCAGAAATCGAACCCCGGTTCTATAATTAGAATCTCATACTCGGTCTCATCACTGGCAATTGCAACGGTATCTGCTTCCGTCTGCGAGAAGGCCATTTTCTCTTCCTCAGAGGCTGCCACTATTTGTTTGGTCCCTCCACATCCAATAAGAAAAGATGAGAGCAACAAAGATAGTAACATGATATAAGCTAGTATTCTTCCCATACCTTTAAGATACAAAAAGCTAGTTTATATTACAAATAGCTATATTTAAATTATGTTAAAGTGGTTATTTGCCAAAGAGTCCGCCTAGCATTCCGCCAATTCCGCCCTTCTTTTTATCGCCACCCAAGACCATGCCAGCAACATCGTCTAGCACACTGCCATCTCCATCGGCATCCAAGAGGGAGGTAATAAGGCTTTTGTTCTGATCTGGCTGTCCGCCTAACATGCTTCCCAAGAGGGTGTTTAGCCCTCCAGCATCCTTAACATCGCCTTGTTTTTTTTGCTGTCCTATGTATGCCATGACAAGGGGAGCTGCAATTTTTAATATTTGCGCTACAGCTTCTGTATTTAAGCCTGATTTTTGACTTAGGGTGTTTTCTACAACTGTCTTTTTTCCACCAAAGACGTGATCTAAAATGCCTTCTCCATCCTTAATAACGGATGAATCTACGCCTCCACTAAATAACCCTCCTAAATTGTTTAGCATGCTCCCATCGTGTTTATTATCGGATAATGCACTTAATAGGCTGGCTGCACCTTGAGGAGAGGACGCATTCTTTTTCATTCCACCTAAGAGGAGTGGCATTGCCATACTTAAAACTTCGGCTGTTTTGTTTTCTGGTTGCCCTGTGTGGTTAGCTACACCGTTAACCAATTGCTTACCCATGGGGCTACTTAGTAAATTTAATATTCCTGACATTTTGTATTATTTTATTTTGTGATAACTGCTTAGCACAAGGTACAAAAAAATCAGTTTTAAATGGTGCTATCGTCACCTAATAGAAAGGTAGGTCCAGGCTAAATTCCATGGATCGTAGTTTAGCCTGGAACCTATTAGGGATCCCCCTATTAATTGTGCAGTGAAATAATCTGTGATGCCAATTCACGTCCAATCCGCTCTTGTGCTTCCGAAGTTGCTGCGCCTATGTGTGGTGTAAGCGATATGTCTGGATGCATTAGGATTCTTACTTCGGGCATGGGCTCGGATTCAAAAACATCCAATCCGGCAAAGGCTACCTTACCGCTTTCCAATGCGTCTACTAAAGCTACCTCGTCTAACACCCCTCCACGGGCAGCATTCACGATTCCCACGCCATTCTTCATCATTTCAAATTCTTTTTTGCCAATGAGGTACGATTTCTGGGCGGGTACATGTAGGCTTATGAAGTGAGAATTTTTAAGGAGGTCTTCAAAAGTTGTTCCCGCTAGTTCAAATTCTATGGACCTTCCATCAAAAAAAGGAATGTTAACCGTTGCCTTGTCTAATTTTGGATCTACAAATAAAACTTTCATCCCTAATCCTAGGGCTATTTTGGCCGTTTCTTGGCCCACCCTTCCAAAACCGATAATTCCTAGGGTCTTATTGCGGAGTTCCACTCCCTTGGCATAGGCCTTCTTTAATTTGCTGAAATTGCTATCGCCTTCCAAGGGCATATTTCTATTTGCGTCATGTAAAAAACGAACTCCACTAAATAGATGGGCAAAAACCAGTTCTGCTACAGAGGAAGAAGATGCAGCTGGGGTGTTAATTACATGTATGCCTTTAGATTTCGCATACTCTACCTCAATATTATCCATACCTACTCCTGCACGTCCTATAATCTTAAGGCTAGGACAGTTATCTATTACTTCCTTGGTTACTTGGGTGGCGCTTCTTACCACCAATACCGTAATCTCATTTTCATTGATGTAGGGAATAAGCTGCTCTTGCGCCACGCGAATGGACATTACTTGGAATCCTGCGTTTTCCAATTCGCTTTTTCCATTTTCTGATATTCCGTCGTTTGCCAGTATTTTCATATTTCTATTTCTTATCCCCGCTCTCCAACATGCGAGAGGGTATTTTGGGGGTTATCTCTTTTTTTTGATTGTTAAGCTTTTTAGGAGGTAAAGGGAGAGTTTTAGCCTTTTCTCTCCAATTCGCTCATAACGTCAACAAGGGTGCCCACACTGTCCAAGGATAGGGCATTGTACATGGAGGCTCTATACCCACCAATAGATCGGTGACCGTTTATTCCGCTAATGCCAGCTTCTTTGCACAAACGATCAAAATCTTCTTTCAGCTTCTCATCCGTTAAAGTAAAGGTAGCATTCATTAAAGAGCGATCTTCTTTCTTTGCATATCCTTTAAACACTGGGTTTAAATCTATTTCCGAATAAAGGAGTCGGGCTTTTTTCTCGTTAATTTCTTCTATGGCAGCAATGCCTCCCAGTTCCTTTAACCATTCCAAAGTAAGCATGGATACATAAACCGGAAAAACTGCTGGTGTGTTAAACATACTTTCTTTATCTATATGGACTTTATAGTTCAACATAGACGGAATTTCCCTAGAAACCTTACCAAGGATTTCTTCCTTAACAATTACCAAGGTTGTTCCCGCTGGTCCCATATTCTTTTGTGCTCCCGCATAAATAAGGTCGAACTGGGAAAAATCGAGTTGTCTAGAAAAAATATCCGAACTCATATCACAGATCAAAGGTGCTGAAGCCGTGGGAAATTCCTTGAATTGGGTCCCATATATGGTGTTGTTGGAGGTGATGTGAAGGTAATCCAAGTCTGTAGGGACCTTATACCCCTTGGGAATATGGTTAAAGTTATCACTCTTGGAAGAAGCCACTTCTACGACCTCTCCAAATATTCTAGCCTCCTTAATAGCCTTATCTGCCCAAGTACCTGTATTGAGGTATCCTGCTTTTTTCTCTAAGAGGTTATAGGCCACCATTAAAAACTGCATACTGGCACCGCCTTGTAGAAATAAAGCCTGATATCCTTTTCCTTGCAAGCCCAAAAGCTCCAAGGCTAAGGAACGAGCATTTTCCATCACTTCTACAAAATCCTTGCTCCTGTGTGAGATCTCTATTAAAGACAGTCCTAGGTCGTTAAACTCCAGTACAGCTTCTGATGCTTTCTTCATTACTTCCTGAGGGAGGATGCATGGTCCAGCGCTAAAATTATGTTTTTTCATTTGTTTTACTTTTTCCAGTTTTAATTGTGCCTGTGTAAAAAAGGCGTCTAAATATCATAAATAATTTGAAACGGATGTCCTTGCTTCATGAAAAACTTCCGTTAAAGTTTCAACAGGAAATCCACCGTATCCATATTGTCTGCATATGCATTTAAGGCAGGCTTTTGTGTTTGTCCAAACGGAACTTCATCAGTGGAAAATCCATCTGAAACAATGCATTGCAACTTGTCCTTGTCTTTCTCCAACAGTTCTCTTAATTTTTCTAAGGAGTCATAGGTCTCATAAAATAAGGTTGCGATAGGGGAGGCATAGCTAGTATCCTCCTTAAGCATAAGGAATCCGTTTTCTAAAATAGGGAACAGGCTCATTAAGTACACCGCTTTATTGTAATCGTAATTATTGGCATATTTTATTTGATCCACGATGTTGTGGTAAGGGTAAATAGCCTTAAAAAAAGCATCAAAATCATAGCCTTTTGGGACAAAGAGTTTGGAAACACTTCTACATCCTAGGCCGTAATATCTAAAAACATCTTCGCCCAAGGCTTGTAGCTGTGACTCAGTTTCTTTCCCGGTTAGAACGGCTACGGAGTTCCTGTTTCTTCTAATAATATTGGGTTTCTTTTTAAAGTAGTGCTCAAAATATCGGGAAGTATTATCACTTCCGGTAGCAATAACTGCGTCAAATCCTTCTAACTTACCATCCGAGAAAACAATGGCTTCTTTTAAGCTTGGTTCCACTTCGCATAAGTAACTGCTAATAAAGGGTAGTAATACCTTATCATTGGAAGAAAGCTTAATAATAATCCTGTGGCCTGTAATAAGGGTACTCAAAAAATCGTGAAAACCTACTAGAGGAATATTTCCAGCCATAATCACCGCCACAGACTTAGAGGTTTTATTGTCTAAATGGTATTTGGATAGCCAATTGGTCAGTTTTTCTTTATCTAAAAGATCCCCCCAGGTTTCTATGCTAAAAAGTATATTTTCTGGTGTAAACCAACCATTCTTATGTCCGGCTAAGGTGATGGCTTCATCAAATGCCGTAAACCGTGGATTGGAATTCTGATTATTTTGGGGCTTATTTTTAGCATATTCGCAGTAATCTTTAAAAAAACTGCCCAGCTTAACCAAAGCATTTAATCTTGTTGCGTGCTTAGTCATTATATTTGTAAAAGATTTTATTAGGCTTTATATTTGTGCAAAAGTATCGATCCTTAATTTAATTCAGCATAAAAGAATAGAAAAATGGCAATTATAATAACAGATGAGTGTATAAATTGTGGAGCTTGTGAACCTGAGTGTCCAAATAACGCAATTTATGAGGGGGCGGACGATTGGCGATATAGTGACGGTACACTTTTGGAAGGGACCGTGAAATTGCCTGATGGTAAGGAGGTAGATGCTGATGAGTCCCAAGAGCCAATAAGTGACGAGGTCTATTATATTGTTCCTGATAAGTGTACGGAGTGTATGGGCTTCCACGATGAGCCACAATGTGCTGCTGTGTGTCCCGTAGACTGCTGTGTTCCCGATGAGGACCACGTAGAGACTGAAGAGCAGCTTCTGGCGAAACAAAGATTTATGCATCCAGAATGAGAAGTATCCTAGCTTTTTTAAGGATAACTAAACGGTAAGATTTTTAGAATTTTCACCAATAATAAAAAAGACCTGTCTTATTAATGACAGGTCTTTTTGGTTAAAGGCTAGTGTTGGAAGGGGGCTATTAAAAGCTAAAGGAAAGCCTAGCGTAGTAGTAGGCGCCTCCGAAGCCCATTTGTACCGCATCCCAGTAGCCACCACCTTCTACCCAGTCATCCTGCTGGTCCGGGTAAATATTGAATAGGTTGTTGGCCCCGATATTTAGTTTTAGCCCATCGGTAAACTGGTACCCCAAAACTAGGTCTGTTACCATTTTCGAGTCATAGGTATCCGTAGCCTGCATCACTTTATCTGCAAAACTGGCATAATCCGAAGTGGGTTCTAGCATTTGAAAATCTAATAGCTCTACCTTACTAAAATGGGTAAAGCCCAAGCCTGCATCAAATTTATCTTTACGATAGTTAACGTTTAAGGTGAGCTTACTTTTAGGGGCAGAAGCTAATAAAAAGCCTTTGTCTCTTTCGCCAAAGAAAGTTTCAGCATCCAATCCGCCATTATTAACCTTATCTATCTTCATATCATTGATGTTTCCGGTAAAGGTGGCCGATAGTCTACTGTCCCCAAAATTCTTCAACCAGCTAAGTACGATATCTAAACCAGTGGTTTTGGTATCTACCCCATTAACGAAAAACTGGGCTGCTTCCACATTGGGAATTTGTGGGGCATCAAAATTCCCCGTAAGCACTATCCTGTCATCTACTTTAATGTAGTAACCATCTATCGTTGCAGTGAAATCCCCAAAAGTTGCCGTAAAACCTAATCCCGCGTTAAACGCTTTTTCTTCTTTTAATTGTCCAATTCCAAAAGAAGCGGTAACAGGGCTGTTATTGGGGGACAGCAATTGATCCACGGCATCGCCCCCTATAAAATTGGTGAACCGTAGATTGTAGTAAATCTGGGCTAGGGACGGAGCTCTAAACCCTGTACTTACAGAGCCGCGAATATTAACCTTATCCGAAGCCTTAAGTCGGGCTGCCAATTTCCCGTTCAAGGTGCTGCCAAAATCGCTAAAATTCTCAAATCTTGCTGCTGCACTTAGAAGGAAAGGCTCGGAAAACTCAAACTCGCCGTCTGCATATAATGAAATGTTACTTCTGCTTCTATTTACCTCATTGGCCGGGCCATACCCTGGAAACCCTTGGGAGCCTCCTGGACGCAGTTCTCCACTCTCTGGATCTGTTGGCTGGGTTTGGGTAGAGGGATCGGTAATTAAATTGCCTTTAACGTCATAGGTTCCCCAAGTGCCTTCTTCACCCGCAAATATGATGAAGTTTTCGGTTCTGTATTCAGCCCCAAAAGCTAAGTTTACTCCTTCTAGGGTATCCTCAAAAAATTTGGAGAAATCTAGATTCACCGTATTTTGCATCAAACTATGACCACCTGCATCAAAATCTGTAGGGGAAACATCCTCTAAAGAGGCATTTAAGGTTCCTTTTATGAAATAATGAAATTTGTTCTTCCCATAGGTATTGCTCATGTCCATTTTCCAACCATTCTCCAGTACCGTCCTAAATCCTGCGGAAAGGGAATTATCAATAATATTGGAAGTGATCCGAGGATTAAATCCGTTGGGATAGATAGAAGGTATTACCCTGTTCCCGTCATTTCTCGTAAAGGCAAAGGCGTCTGTATCCCGGTAGTTCCTACCGCCAAATACGTAGAATTCTGATTGTGTTGATAAGGGGATAGAGGCATTGGTCATTAGGTTGAAACCTTCAATGGAAGCCTCTCCGAATCCTCGTCTAAAATCGAATCCAGGTCTAAGGGTCTTGTTTTTCTTAAGGTATTCCGTGGTTACATTAACATAGCCGCCATTATTTCCGATTGCGGCACCAAAGTTTACCCCTGCTTTTACAGACCCTCCGTCTAAGCTTTTATCTTCCCCTATAACATTTCCGTCTTGCTTGGTGTCTAATCTATTGCCGTCGGTATTTGGGGTTCCGGGAGGAAAATCTCCAGGAGCATTGGTGTTATAAGCGCCATAAGACACAAATCCGCTTACCTTGTCCGTTTGATCTTTTAGTACAATATTAATTACCCCTGCAATAGCATCGGAGCCATATTGTGCGGCTGCGCCATCCCTTAAGATTTCTATTCTCTTAATGGCGGAAGCGGGAATAGCATTTAGGTCGGTGCCAGTATTACCTCGGCCCTTAGTACCAAAAATATTGATAAGGGAAGATTGATGTCTTCTCTTACCATTGATGAGTACTAGGGTTTGATCTGGACCTAGCCCTCTAAGCGTTGCCGGGTCTATATGATCTGCCCCGTCCGATCCAGATTGTTTATTAGCATTAAACGAGGGAGCTGCATACTGTAAGAGTTCATTGACCTCTATACGCCCGCTTTGGGTAGCAACCTCTGCTATATCTATCACGTCTACTGGTACCGCCGTATCGGTAGCTGTGCGTTTGGGGCTTCTGGAGCCTACTAATTGAACTTCATCTAACATCATCCCTTCAGATAGGGAAATATTGATGGTTTCTCTTCCAGAGACTTCAACCGCTACGGTATTATAGCCGATATAGCTAAATACCAAAGTGGCATTGGCAAATACGGAAAGCTGATACTTTCCATCAAAATCGGTAGTGGTACCATTGGAAGTTCCTTTTTCCACAATATTCACCCCTACTAAAGGGAGTCCATCCTGGTCAGTCACAGTACCATTTACGGGAGTTTGGGAAGATACAAGAGAAAAATTAAAAACAAGGAAGCATGCTAATAGTCCTATTGGTTTCATAATGGTTGATTTATTGGTTCCTTTAAAAATAATGAATTTAATGTCTACTTAATTTATAATCGGTAAAATAGATGCTAAAAGTCCTAGAAATAGTATCTTTGCCGCTGTCAAAAAAAATGGTTGGAAAGCTATTCGGTTTTCTTACTCTTTTATAATTAATTAGAACCATGAAAGCAGGTATTGTAGGATTGCCCAATGTAGGCAAATCAACCCTTTTTAATTGTTTGTCCAACGCCAAGGCACAGAGCGCCAATTTTCCATTCTGTACCATAGAGCCCAATATAGGGGTGGTGAATGTACCGGATACTCGATTGGAAAAGCTGGAGGAGCTGGTAAAGCCAGAAAGAGTGTTGCCTGCCACTGTAGAGATCGTAGATATTGCAGGATTGGTAAAAGGTGCCAGTAAGGGAGAAGGTTTGGGGAACCAGTTTTTGGGGAATATCAGGGAAACCGATGCTATTCTTCATGTGCTTCGCTGTTTTGACAATGATAATATTGTGCATGTAGATGGTTCCATAGACCCTATACGGGACAAGGAGACCATTGATATGGAGTTGCAGTTAAAAGACCTAGAAACCGTTGAGAAAAAGCTAGACAAGGTAAAACGTGCCGCAAAAACTGGGAATAAGGATGCTCAGAAAGAAGAGGCAGTACTTCAAGTTATAAAAGAAGGCTTGGAAACAGGTACCTCCGTGCGTGCATTGGATATATCCAAAGAAGATAGGGCAGAGTTTGTGAAGCCCTTGCAGTTTATTACGGATAAGCCAGTGATGTACGTTTGTAATGTGGATGAAGACGCTGCAACTACAGGTAATGCCTATGTAGAGCAGGTGAGGGCAGCCGTTGCCAAAGAGAATGCCGAGGTTATCTTTTTGGCGGTTGGTACAGAGGCCGATATCACCGAGTTGGAGAGTTATGAGGAGCGACAGCTGTTTTTGGAAGACTTAGGGTTAACCGAACCCGGCTCAGCAAAGCTGATACGAGGTGCTTATAAATTATTGGATCTAGAAACTTATTTCACCGCAGGTGTTAAGGAAGTCCGCGCTTGGACCATTCCTGTAGGAGCTACCGCACCACAAGCAGCTGGGGTAATTCATACTGACTTTGAGAAAGGGTTTATTAGGGCAGAGGTAATTGCTTATGAAGACTTTATCGCTTACGGTAGTGAGGCAAAGGTGAAGGAAGCGGGAAAAATGAGGGTAGAAGGTAAGGAGTATGTTGTAAAGGACGGTGATGTTGTGCACTTCCGCTTTAATGTGTAGGTAGGACTTCGATTTTATTCTTCGTAATAATCTAGTATTTTTGCTTTTGGGACATTGGTCAATCTTGATGTCCGTACTGTGAGAAATCGATTTTAACTTTCCATCGGATGCTAGGTGGTTAGCTATGCCTAATGCTCCCTAGGGACTAATATAGGTCTTAAGGCTGGAAAGTAGATTTTTTTTAGTATAATAGTCACGTGTTGCAGTCAAGGATTATGAGCCGATAATAATCTGAGGTATAAATTATGTACCTTGGTAGGCTTGCTATCAACAAACTTTAGCTTTTATTGTTAATTACTTTAACAGCTATGGGTTTCATCTTTTTATAACCCTTGCTATATTAGCAACACTTACATTTAAAGCCCTGAAAATGTTAGAAAATACCCAGTATACAGAAGACAATATCCGATCGCTAGATTGGAAAGAACATATTAGGATGCGTCCTGGTATGTATATAGGAAAGTTGGGGGATGGTTCCTCAGCCGATGATGGTATATACATCCTATTAAAGGAGGTCATAGACAATAGTATCGATGAGTTTGTAATGGGATCCGGAAAAACGATCGAAATCGGAATTCGGGACAATGTTGTAACTGTTAGGGATTATGGCCGTGGAATACCTTTGGGCAAAGTGGTAGACGTAGTCTCCAAAATGAATACTGGGGGTAAGTACGATTCTAGGGCCTTTAAAAAATCGGTAGGTTTAAATGGGGTGGGTACCAAAGCGGTAAACGCTTTATCCAGCTTCTTTAAAGTAGAATCTGCACGGGAGAATAAATTAAAGGTTGCCGAATTCTCAAAAGGGAATCTGGTAGAGGAAGTAGGTCCCGAAGATTCGTCTAGGCGAAAAGGAACAAAAGTAAGTTTTGTTCCGGACGAGGAGATATTCAAGAAATACAAGTATCGGAACGAGTACGTGGGGCGTATGCTGAAGTACTACGTGTACCTAAATCCAGGGCTTACAATTATTTTTAATGGCGAAAAGTATCACTCAGAAAATGGATTGAAAGACCTGTTGGAGGATAACAACAGTGTGGATGATATGGTTTACCCCATCATTCATTTGAAAGGGGACGATATTGAAATTGCCCTTAGTCATAGTAAAACACAATATAGTGAGGAGTATTACTCCTTTGTAAACGGGCAAAACACCACTCAGGGTGGAACGCATCTGGCGGCCTTCAGGGAAGCTGTGGTGCGAACGGTGCGTGATTTTTATGAAAAGAATTACGATGCTTCGGATATTAGAAAATCTATCATCGCTGCGATTGCTATTAAAGTGATGGAGCCGGTATTTGAGAGCCAGACGAAAACAAAATTGGGGTCTACGGAAATGGGGGGAGATCTTCCTACCGTAAGAACCTATATCAATGATTTTGTGGGGACTCACTTGGATAATTATCTGCATAAAAATCCTGAAACGGCAGAGTTGCTTCAAAAGAAGATTGTTCAGGCAGAGCGCGAGCGGAAGGAACTATCCGGAATCCGGAAGCTTGCCAGGGATAGAGCCAAAAAGGCGAGTCTCCACAATAAGAAGTTGCGGGACTGTAGAATACACTTGGGAGATTCCAAGAACGAGCGTTGTCTAGAAAGTACTCTTTTTATAACGGAGGGAGATTCCGCATCGGGTTCCATTACCAAATCCAGGGATGTAAATACTCAGGCTGTATTTAGTCTTAGAGGGAAGCCATTAAATTCCTATGGAATGACTAAAAAAATAGTCTATGAAAATGAGGAGTTTAATTTACTACAGGCAGCACTAAATATAGAAGACTCTATAGAGGATTTACGGTATAATAAAATTGTGATTGCGACGGATGCCGATGTGGACGGTATGCATATCCGATTACTGCTTATTACCTTTTTCCTTCAGTTCTTCCCCGAGCTAATTAAAGAGAATCACTTGTTTATCTTACAGACACCACTTTTCCGTGTTCGAAATAAAAAGAAAACCTTTTATTGCTATAGCAATGAAGAAAAGCAGGAAGCGGTGGAGAAGGTGGGTAGCAACCCGGAGATTACAAGATTTAAGGGATTGGGTGAAATTTCCCCAGATGAATTCAAACATTTCATTGGTGAGGATATAAGATTGGAGCCTGTGATGTTAGATAAATCCATGTCCATAGAAAGCCTACTGGAATTTTATATGGGAAAGAATACTCCGGACCGCCAAGAATTCATCATTAAAAACCTTAGAGCAGAGGTTGATCTTATAGAGGACAACCAATTATAAACCAAACTAATACGAGTTTTTCTGAATGGAGGAAAATGAAGATCTAAACCAACTATCACAAGATAATAACGAACAACCTCAAGATGCCCTGACCAAAGTAACAGGGATGTATAAAGACTGGTTTCTGGACTACGCATCCTATGTAATTTTGGAGCGTGCGGTCCCAGCAATAGAGGATGGCTTTAAGCCGGTGCAACGACGAATTATGCATGCCTTAAAGGAGCTAGACGATGGTAGGTATAACAAAGTAGCGAATGTAGTAGGGCACACCATGCAGTATCATCCGCATGGGGATGCTAGTATAGCAGATGCAATGGTCCAAATTGGCCAAAAAGACCTGTTGATAGACACACAGGGGAACTGGGGAAATATTCTAACAGGGGATAGTGCGGCGGCTTCTAGGTATATTGAAGCGCGACTCACAAAATTTGCTTTGGAGGTACTTTTTAGTCCAAAAATCACCGAATGGCAACTATCTTATGACGGTAGAAAAAAAGAACCGGTAAACCTGCCGGTTAAGTTCCCGTTATTATTGGCCCAGGGGGCAGAGGGAATTGCAGTGGGATTATCCACCAAAGTCCTGCCTCATAATTTTATAGAATTAATAGACGGTTCTATAAAACACCTAAAAGGGCAGCGTTTTACGATATATCCAGATTTTCCTACTGCGGGTATCATAGACGTGAGTAATTACAACGATGGGATGCGTGGAGGAAGAATAAGAGTCCGCGCTCGCATTCGGCAATTAGATAAGAACACGCTGGTTATAAATGAGATACCCTACGGCACTAACACTTCTTCTTTAATAGATTCTATCCTTAAAGCAAACGAAAAAGGGAAGATTAGAATCCGTAAAATAGAAGATAATACGGCAGAAAATGTAGAGATATTGGTGCACTTGCCTAACGGTATCTCACCAGATAAGACAATAGATGCACTTTACGCTTTCACCTCCTGCGAGTCTTCCATTTCACCCTTAGGTTGTGTGATAGAAGACCACAAACCTCTTTTTGTTGGGGTAACGGAAATGCTAAAGCACTCTACCGATAATACGGTAGCCTTGTTAAAGGCAGAATTGGAGATTAAGCTGGGAGAATTGGAGGAGCAGTGGCACTTTGCTTCTTTGGAGCGGATTTTTATTGAGAAGAGGATTTATCGTGATATTGAAGAGGAGGAGACTTGGGAAGGGGTGATAGAGGCAATCGATAAAGGTTTGGCTCCTTATACCAAACATCTTAAAAGAGCAGTAACCAAGGAAGACATTGGTCGACTAACAGAAATTAGGATTAAAAGGATTTCTAAATTCGACCTGGACAAGGCTCAGGAGCATTTGGATAACTTAGAGAAGAGTATTGAAGAGGTGAAGCATCATTTGGCTAATCTAATCGATTATGCCATTGCTTATTTTAGATCCCTTAAAGAAAAATACGGGAAGGGCAAGGAGCGTAAATCGGAAATCCGAATATTTGATGATATTGAAGCTACTAAGGTGGTGATCAGAAATACGAAACTTTATGTAAATAGGGAAGAAGGGTTTGTGGGCACCTCCTTGAGGCGTGATGAGTATGTGACCGACTGTAGTGATATTGATGATATTATAGTGTTCACCCGGGATGGAAAGATGATGGTCACCAAGGTGGACAGTAAAACCTTTGTGGGGAAAAATATTATTCACGTTGCGGTCTTTAAGAAAAAGGACAAACGAACTATCTATAACCTAATTTACAAGGATGGTAAGGGAGGTTCCAGTTTTATAAAAAGGTTTAATGTGACCAGTGTAACTAGGGATAGGGAGTACGATCTAACGCAAGGTAAGCCTCAGTCAGCGGTATTGTACTTCTCTGCTAACCCAAACGGGGAGGCAGAGGTGATTTCTGTGCAACTGCGACAGGTGGGAAGTATTAAGAAATTGAAATGGGATATAGATTTTGCCGATGTATTGATTAAAGGTCGTGGTGCAAAAGGAAACTTGGTTACCAAATACTCTGTTAAGCGAATTGAACTGAAGGAGAAAGGCGTTTCAACTCTAAAGCCAAGAAAGATTTGGTTTGATAAGGTTGTGCGTAGGCTGAATGTGGATGGTCGTGGGGAATTACTGGGTGAGTTTAAAGGGGACGATCTGCTATTGGTGGTAACCCGGAAAGGGATCGCAAAAACGTTTACCCCTAATCTATCCACGCACTTTAATGACGATATGTTGATCTTGGAAAAATGGAATCCAGACAAGCCTGTTTCGGTAGTGTATTATGAAGGGGAGAAAGAGCGATTTCATGTAAAGCGCTTTTTGATTGAGAGCGAAAATAGGGAGGATTTAATAATTACCGAGCATCCAAAATCTTATTTGGAGTATGTGAGTACGGATTGGAAACCGGTGATAGAAGTGGAGTTTGTTAAACCTCGAGGTAAAGATGCGAAGCCTAATCAAGTGGTTGAGCTGGAGGAGTTTATATCCATTAAGGGAATTAAAGCTTTAGGCAATCAGCTCACTCCGGATAGGGTGAGGAAAATAAATATTCTAGATCCCATCCCTTACGAGGAGCCTAAGGAGCTTGAGCCAAGTGAAATAGAGGTGGTAGACGAGGAAAAGGTAGCTGGATTGGATTCATCTGCGGAAGGCGCTAATAAGAAAGGCGCAGATAGCAAGAATCTAGATGATGATGAAGGTCAAACCAAACTATTTTAAGATTATAAACCGAGTTCATGGGAAAGTTTTTTAAAGATTTTAGAGAGTTTGCTGTAAAAGGCAATATGATAGACATGGCGGTGGGAGTTATTATAGGAACTGCCTTTAATAAGGTGGTTAGCACGCTGGTGAATCAAGTGTTAATGCCTCCCCTATCCCTTTTAACGGATGATGTACATTTCGCTGATAAGGAATACGTTTTAAGGCCAGGTGCCGAGGGGGTAGAGGAAATAGCAATTGGTTACGGAGCGCTAATTGAAGTGTTGGTAGATTTTCTTATAATCTCCTTAACCATCTTTGTGGTTGTTAAGTTTATCAATAGGTTTAAGGCGAAGGCAGAAGATCCTAAGAATAAGGAAGTGGCCACGCCAAGAAATATAGAGCTGTTGTCTAATATGGAGAAGTTGATGCAAGAGCAGAATGAGTTGCTGAGACGGCAATCCAAATAAAAGATGGTTCCCTAGAAGTTGTTCTCAGCTATGATATTTTATTAATGTTAAATAAGAGGGATTCTTAGGTTTCCCTTTGTGTTGTTATATATTTACCCCAAACTAGTTTAAATATGGATTTTACCAACCCCCTAGTATATGGAGTGCCTTGTTTTATCGCTTTTATATTGCTGGAGCTTACATATAGCAAAACGCATGGCGATGATAAGTTGTATGATTGGAAAGATTTTGCAGCAAGCGGCTTTATGGGAGTAGGGTCTGCTATTATTGCCCCGCTGATTAAGGTGGTATCTGCTATAGTTATTTTTGAGTTCGCTTACGAGCTATTTAATCCTATTACTGATGGGGTGCGGACCAATATTTTGGGGTATGCCTCCTTTAGTTATGCTTGGTATGTGTGGATACTGTGTCAGCTTGCCGACGATTTTACCTATTATTGGTTTCATAGGGCTAATCATGAAATACGTATTCTATGGGCAGCTCATATAGTACATCATTCTTCCGACAACTACAACCTGGGAACCGCTGTGAGAAATGGTTGGTTCACCATCCTTTATAAGCCTTTATTTTACATGTGGATGCCTATGATTGGATTTCCGCCGGAAATGGTTGTGGTGTGCTTAGGAATAGAAGCGTTGTGGCAATTTCAATTGCATACGGTTTACGTACCTAAATTAGGGTTCTTGGAAAAGATTTTTAATACCCACACCATGCATCAGGTGCATCACGCGCAAAATGTGGAGTATTTGGATAAAAACCACGGTGGATTTTTAAACTTATTCGATAAGATGTTTGGTACTTGGAAGGAGTATGATGAGGATATAGATGTGAAGTTTGGTGTTACCAACGCTCCAAACTCCCACAATCCCTTGATTATTTTAACGCATGAGTATAAGGATATCTATAAGGATGTGAAGAGCGCTAAGAAGCTCTCTCATGCGCTTATGTATATCTTTGGTCCGCCAGGATGGAGTCCGGATGGAAGCACCTTAACTGTGAAGCAGCAGCAGCGTTTGTACGAGGGGCAAAAGAAGTTAAATCCCGAGGTGGCTTTTAGTAGGCCAAATTAAATACTGATTATTAGCAACAAAAAAAACCGTCATAATGACGGTTTTTTTTTGTAGTGTTTTTTAGAGGCTCTTTCTTTTGTGTGAGTCCGATAAGTGATGGTTGCTTAATCTACTTTAATGGCGGTTCCGGTAGATCTGTTGGGGCTGCCTACTAATCGGTATTCAAAAGTGTAGGAGTCCTTTGTAGTGGATAAAATCTTCATGTGGATAGACTTTTCCTCGGCCATGTTTTTGGGGTGAAGTTTCCTCACTACGTATTCGCAAGGGTTGATCCACCTAACGGAAGAGGTATCAGACTTTCCTCCAAAGTGTTCTATTTCGATATCTCCTCTTCTTTCAAAGATGGTGGTGTGTTCTTCCCCGTCAATTGTTGCGGTAAAGGAGAATTTACCGTCTTTAAAATCTGCGCAATTTCGCTCGGGTTGATAGCATGCACTCAAGCTTAATAAGGCTACTAAAACAAGGGGTATTCTTTTGATCATAATTCAAAATATAAAAATTAGAGGGTATGAAACGTCAAAAATACCACATTATAACGGTAATATAAAAGGGATTTCAATGCTTTATGTCTGGGATATGCAAGGGTGAAATCTAATTATCCGTGTAGGCTTTAAAACTGCCGTCCGTATAGAAAATAATTATTTTTTCAATTTTTGAGGCAGGCTCGGGGCTCGCTTCAAAAGTTTCTTTGGGAAGGGGAGCTTGAGTTGCGGTAGGTGCTTCGGATTCTGATCTCTTGGGAAAACTTCCCTTACCATACAGTAGCCAGTATAAATCTACCTCTGGAAAAGAGGATACCACTCGCATCACAAAATCTAAGCTAGGTTTGTTTCTTCCAGACAAGAGGTGGGAGATGCTAGATCTTTGCACTCCAATTTTATCGGCAAACACAGAGGCGGGGAGGTCGTAATATTTTAAGACTTGCTCGAGTCTTTTTGTAAATTCCTGGTTGTTTATCATTGTAAATTCATTGATTCAAAGCTAATGAAATATAATTATATATTAATATAAATTCTCAGTTAGGTCGTCAAATGAGTTTAACTTAACGTTTAAGTATTATTACGTAAGTAGTTGAAATTGAGTGAAATAAGTCTCAACTATAGTTTTTGCATATAGGTCCTGAAGGTTGGGTTACAAAAGTAAACTACCGCATCCACCCCCTCTTCATGTTAATTTACAAATGTAAATTAAGAATTGACAAGTGTAAATTATTTTGAAAGTATATTTGTGCTTCATTCCATACTATCAAGTCAGATGTTTAAATACAATTACAATGCAATAAAGGTTAAGGAGGTTCAAGGAAGATATGTTACCCTAAAGGATATTGCTCCTTTTATGGATGCAGTAGCTGCCAATTTTTCAGTTTCTCAAGTAGGGAAATCCGTTCAAAAGAGGGATATAGAATCTATTGATTTGGGTTCTGGAAATACGCGTATTCTCATGTGGTCTCAAATGCATGGAAACGAGTCTACCACCACCAAGGCAGTTTTGGATCTTATTAGTTTCTTAAATGCAGGATCAGATCTTGCGGTCCTAATTTTAGAAGCCTGTACTATAAGAATACTACCTATGTTGAATCCGGATGGCGCTTTAGCGTATACTCGGGTAAATGCCAATAAGGTAGATTTAAATAGGGATGCTCAAGAAAGGACTCAGCCAGAAAGTGAGGTGTTAAGGGAGGCTTATCAAAATTTTAAGCCTCATTTTTGTTTTAATCTACACGACCAACGTACTATATTTAATGTAGGAGATACGAACAAACCAGCTACCGTTTCCTTTTTGGCTCCAGCTAGTGACCCAGAAAGGAGTGTTTCTAAGAATAGGGCGGTAGCCATGAAATTAATCGTAGCAATGAATAATGAGCTGCAACGCTTTATTCCGGGACAAGTAGGGAGGTATGATGATGGGTTTAACAAAAATTGTGTGGGGGATACCTTTCAAATGCTTAACACGCCTACCATCCTCTTTGAAGCGGGACATTATCCGGACGATTATGAACGCGAACAAACCAGGTATTATATATTTTTAGCGTTGATGAAAGCTTTACAGGTAGTTGCCAACGATGAAACGGATGCCTATTCATTGGATTCTTATTTGGATATTCCAGAAAACAACAAGCTTTTTCTGGATGTGATTATCCATCATTTGGAAATCATAAACCCTAGTTATAAGGCTGGAGACAGCGCAGGAATTTTATATGTGGAAACCTTGGTGGAAAATAAAATTGAATTTGTTCCAAAAATGGAAAAAATTGGGGATTTAAGTGGTTTTTTTGGTCATAAAACCTATAATTGCTTAAGTGTTAATGATTTAGCGGATGTGCAAGCTACCCCAAAACTGTCTAATCTTTTAAAATAAATGGAAATACGTTCCCTAATTCCAAAATCATTACACAATTCATATAAAAATGACACTTTCATTACATTTAATTCGATATTTTGTTATTTTTGCATTTAAATTTAACACTGATGGGTAAAGTAAAATTAGACGAAATAGACCACCAAATCTTAGACATGTTAATTGATAACACTAGGACACCTTTTACGGATATTGCTAAGAAACTATTGATTTCTGCAGGTACCGTGCATGTGCGAGTAAAGAAAATGGAGGAAGCGGGAATCATAAGAGGGTCTTCCCTTACGCTAGATTATATAAAGTTGGGATACTCATTTATTGCCTATGTGGGAATTTTTCTTGAAAAGACGCATCAAACAAAATTTGTATTGGAGCGCTTAAATCAGATTCCGAACGTTACCGTAGCACATATTACAACTGGAAAATTCAATATTTTCTGTAAAATAAGAGCCAAGGATACCAATCACGCTAAAAACATCATCTTTAAAATAGATGATATCGATGGAATAAGTAGAACTGAAACCATGATTTCCCTAGAGGAAAGCATAAACGATAAAAAGCGATTGATGCACACTATATTTAATGAGCTGTAGATTGGTTCTTAAAATATAAAATCCCATTCAAGATTTTTTGAATGGGATTTTTTTTGGTCTTAATTCTAGGGGTAGAATAAGCGGTATATCTCCTGTTTCCGATTTCTTAACATCAACAAAATGCTTAACCGCTAAAGGTTAAGTTTCTTAGTGTCTGGCTTCCGTTATTCAGTTGAAATCAATAGGTCCTCTTTCCTTCGCCCATCATTCGGAAACCTCTATAAATCCAGGATCCTTATAGTGTAGCTAGAGGTATTTAGTTGGCGTAATAATCAAAAGCTTCCAACATTAGTTCCGGGCTCACTTTAATATCGATGGCAGGTTCCCCAATGGCGTGTAGTAGCACAAAGTTAATGTTCCCGTGAGAGTTTTTCTTGTCAAACTTCAATAAGGAGAGAATAGATTCAATGTCGGCCTTTGTAAAGGAAACTTTCTTGTATCTGCTTAAAAAAGTTTCTTTTATGTCTTCCAATTCAGCTAGTGGCAGTCCTGTTAATTTATGGGACAGGTAGGCTTCCAGAATCATTCCAACTGCAATTGCTTCTCCATGCAATAGTAATTCGTAGTCTGGGTGCTCCAGAAAATAGGACTCCACCGCGTGGCCTAGGGTGTGCCCATAATTCAATATTTTTCTTAAATGTTGCTCCGTAGGATCTTTAACTACCACCTCATTTTTTATAGAAACCGATGTGTGGATTAAGGAGTCTATCTCCTTAAATCCAGCGACATTTTTTAGGGTGCTCCAATAGTTGGCATCAGAGATTAATCCATGCTTTAGCATTTCGGCAAACCCACTTTGTAGTTGTCTTTCGTCCAGGGTGTTTAAAAACAGGGGATCAACCAACACTAATTCTGGCTGATTAATTACGCCAATTTGGTTTTTTAGGGATCCCAGATCTACTCCGGTTTTGCCTCCAACTGATGCATCTACCATAGCGAGGAGGGTAGTTGGGACATTAATAAAGTCTATTCCTCTCTTAAAACAAGAGGCCACAAATCCACCGAGATCGGTTACTACACCGCCACCCAAATTAATCATGGCGCTCTTGCGATCTGCATCCAATTCTGAGAGCACTTCCCAGACCTGCGTACAGGTCTCAATATTTTTGTTTATTTCCCCGGCTTCTATCTCAATAATCTCAAAATCGTAATCCCCTTCAATGTTTCCCATAAATCTGGGAAGGCAATGGTTATGGGTGTTTTCGTCTACTAGAATAAACAGTTTGGAGTAGTTTTTACTGGCCAACTGATCATTGATAACTTTGTAGCCGTTTTCATTAAAATGTACCGCGTAGGTGTCGGTAATAATGGAGTCCATAATCGCAATAGTTTGATGCAAAATAAAGACTATTTATTGTGATTGAATACAAATTCTGTACTTATCTTTGGATCCTTAATAAATACGTATAAATGAGGGATCTTTTTGAGGATACTGCAACGGCTTTTGCTTTAAAAACCGACTCAGAACTAGAAAGGGCATATTTTTTATTCAAGTTAATAGGAAATGAACCTTTAGTAAGAATAGGTACCGCAGTTACCAACTTCGCCATTAAGGCCAATTTACCGGTAGAGCGCTTAATTAGGGCAACCGTTTTTGACCATTTTTGTGGTGGAACCAATGAAGAGGAATGTCTTGTGGTAGCCAACAGGATGTTCGAAAAGGGAGTTAGTACTATTTTGGACTACTCTGTGGAAGGTCAGCAAGTGGAAAATCAGTTGGATTATTGCTTTGAGAAAACCATGCAGACGCTAGATTTTGTAAAGGAGAAAGAAGCAATTCCCTTTGCGGTATTTAAGCCAACCGGATTTGGTCGATTTAAGTTGTATCAAAAAATTACTGCAGGGGAGGAGTTAACCACCCTGGAGGAGGAAGAATGGCAACGAGTGGTTAATAGGTTTAATAGCGTGTGTAAAAAAGCGCATGACCTAGATGTGGCCCTGCTTATTGATGCTGAAGAGAGTTATATCCAAGGAGCAGCAGATGCATTGGTGGAGCAAATGATGCAGAAATACAACAAAAACAAAGCAATTGTTTTCAACACCCTGCAAACCTATAGGTGGGATCGCTTAGAGTACCTGAAAAAAATTCACGAACATGCCAAGAGTGAGGGGTATTTTATTGGAGTGAAGGTGGTAAGAGGGGCCTATATGGAAAAGGAAAACGAAAGAGCCGAAGAAATGGGGTATGCTACTCCAATATGCTCTTCCAAAAAAGCTACAGATGAAAACTTTGACGAGGTAGCTGCCTATATTTTAGATCATTTGGATAGAATTTCTCTTTTTGCTGGTACCCATAACGAAAATAGCACGTATCTGGTTATGGAGAAGATGGAAGAAAAAGGTATTGAGGTGAACGATCCAAGGGTTTGGTTTGGGCAGCTATATGGGATGAGCGATCATATTTCCTATAATCTATCTGCAAAAGGATATAATGTTGCAAAATACCTACCCTTTGGCCCTGTAAGGGATGTGATGCCATATTTGATTAGAAGGGCTGAGGAGAACACCTCTGTAGCCGGACAAACCAGTAGGGAGCTAACACTATTGAAGAAGGAGCGAAAAAGAAGAAAAATTTAAGTGGTTCTGGTAGCTACTATAGTTTGCTGAACCTATTTTAATATTATAATAAAAGGCGGGCTCGGAAATATTCCAAGCCTGCCTTTTGCTTTTATTGTATTTGTAGGTAATCCCTAAAAGCTTATATCTTCCAAAATACTTTTCTCTGGGCAATTACTAACCCTTAGAATGGCCTTTTTGTCGTTTATTGGTGCTTCTATCAAATAGGTTTTGCATGGGGTGGATTTGGTGTCACTATTCCTGAAATCTACATTGCCATTTCTTAAAAAATGGTTGATATCCGTACTGTCTAGTTTATTTTCCTCTAGTAGTTTATTGATCGCATCGGAATAGGTAACTTCCTTGGACCTAATATCTTTTAAAGTCCGGCAGTTGGGAAAATAACAGAACTCCGTATCGGTTCCTTCAGTTTTTTTCTTGAAAAAAACAGTTAAAAAAACAATGCCAATGGCTAGCCCTATTAGGTAAAAGCCCAAGCGTTTTAAAAAAGCCATAAATTAAAAAATAAGAAAATTAATATCGCTGTAGGAAAGGTCAAACCATTCCCCAACGGATTTATTGGTCAATATGCCGTGGTAAAGATACAATCCACTACGAAGTCCTTTGTCAAAACGCAGCGCATTTTCAAATCCGCCATCTTCCCCGATCTTTAACAAATAAGGGGTAAAGATATTGCTAATGGATATAGAGGCTGTCTTGGGGTATCTAGACGGGATATTAGGAACCCCATAATGCAGCACGCCATTTTTTTCAATAGTGGGTTTGTCGTGCGAGGTTAGTTCGCTAGATTCGAAACATCCACCGGTATCAATACTTACATCTATGACTACGGCGCCCTTCTTCATGTGTTCTACCATGGTATTGGAAACCACCACCGGGGAGCGATCTTTACCTCTGGTTGCTCCTATGGCTACATCACAACGCTTTAAGGCCTTTAAAAGGTTTTTTGGTTGTATGGTAGAGGTGTATACCGTTTGTCTGAGATTGGTCTGAATGCTTCGCAACTTACTTATAGAATTATCAAAAATCTTGATGTTGGCACCTAAGCCCAAGGCAGATCTTGCTGCAAATTCACCAACCGTCCCGGCACCAATGATCACAACTTCTACCGGGGGTACTCCGCTGATATTTCCAAACATCAATCCATTCCCATTATTGGTAGCAGCCATAATTTCGGAGGCAATTAAGACCGAAGCGGTTCCTGCAATTTCACTTAAGGATCGTACTGCGGGAAACTTGCCTTCATCGTCCCTAATATATTCGAATGCAATGGCTGTTATTCGTTTTTTTGCTAGCTCCTGAAAATATTTCTTGCTAGTGGTTTTAATTTGCAAGGCAGATATAATGGTGGACTGCGGGTTAATTAATTGAATTTCTTCTAGGGTAGGGGGTTCTACCTTCAAGATAATAGGGCAGCCAAAAACTTTTTTAGCATCCCTGGTAATCTCTGCGCCCGCATTAGTGTATTCTACGTCTAGGTAATTGGCGCCCAATCCTGCTCCAGATTCTATAAGAATTCGATGTCCATTAGCCGTAATGGCGTTTACCGCGTCGGGAGTGAGGCAAATGCGCTTTTCCTGAAATTGGTTTTCCTTGGGAATTCCAATAAAAAGTTCTCCTTTTTGTTTTAGGATTTCCAAGGTTTCTTCCTGCGGAAGCAATTGCTGCTTACTAAATGGTGAGGATTGTGGGTTCATAGGTTGTAGTGCTGTCTTGGTAGGCGCAGAATTGCTTTGAAACTTTGTGCCCCAAAATTACAATATTTTTTCTTTAGGTGATTTCACTTTATTAGTGACTTCTTTTCTGGTCTCGCCTTTTTACCTTGCCTATTTCAACTTGCCTGTACAGTGTGGATTCTCCGAGTGTAAATGCATAGCTAAACTGCATAGTTAAAGGGGGTGATATGTACTAAGCACTATATGATTAATGCTTAGGGACGTACTGCTTCTAGGATGTCTCGTCCTTGGAAATTTTTAGGCTTCTGGTTTTTTCATCAATTAGATTAATATGTATATGGGTGGCGTATTCTGGTATTAACGACTGAATTTTTTCTGGCCACTCCATAAAAATCCAGCTGTCCGTATATAAGTAATCCTCCAAACCTAAGTCCAAGGCCTCGCTTTCATCCTCTAAACGGTAAAAATCAAAATGGTATCCTAATACCTCTCCATCCTTGTTGTGGTATTCATTAACAATGCCAAAAGTGGGGCTACTACTGGTATTTCCCCCGCCCAGTTCCTTAACCAAGGCTTTAATTAAGGTTGTTTTTCCAGTCCCCATATCTCCGTGGAAGCAGAGCGTCTTGGAGTTAGTCTCCTTTATTATGTATTGCACAATAGACTCCAATTGTGCCAAGGTATAGGTTTTATTCATATTGAAAATCCATATTATTTAGGTTCTAATACAACAAATGGTATCACCATCTCCTCTAAAGATACTCCTCCATGTTGATAGGTATTGCGATAATAACTAACGTAATGGTTGTAGTTGTTGGGATAGGCGAAGAATAAATCATTTTTTGCAAATATAAAAGAACTGCTTACGTTGATGGAAGGCAAATATATTTTGTTTGGATCTTTTGCCATTAAAACGTCTTTCTCATCATAAGTAAGGCTTTTTCCTGTTTTATACCTTAAATTGAGGCTGGTCTCTTTGTCCCCAATTACTTTTGAAGGTTGCTTAACGTTTATAGTGCCGTGATCCGTGGTTAAAATTAGTTTTAATCCCATGGCCTGGGCCTGTTGGATGATTTCCAATAAGGGAGAATTCTTAAACCAGCTTAAGGCAAGGGACCTATAGGCCTTGTCATTGGAAGCTAACTCTTTTACAACCTCCATTTCCGTTTTGGAATGGGAGAGCATATCTACAAAATTGTAAACAATTATAGTGAGGTCATTGTCTTTTTGGGACCTGAGGTTTTGAGCCATGTGCTTGCCCTGCTTTAGGCTACTGATTTTGTGATATTCCCATTTAATATCCAATCCCGTCCGTTTCAGTTGAGCCTCGAAAAACTGGGATTCATGTAGATTCTTTCCTCCTTCGTCGGTGTCGTTTTTCCACCACTGGGGGTGCTTTTTTTCCATATCAAGAGGTGTTAGCCCAGAAAACATGGCATTTCTTGCATACTGGGTGGCTGTGGGGAGGATGCTGTAATAAGGAGTTTCACTTTCTTTTCTATAGTAGGTATTTAAGGTGTCCTCAAACGCCATCCATTGATCATATCGAAGGTTATCGATAATTAACAGCAAGGTTTTTCGGTCCTTTATTTCCGGTTTAATCAATTTATTGAACAGGGTGTGAGACATGATGGGGGCGTCTTGGTCTTGGAACCATTGTGGATAATGTTGGTCTATGAATTTTCCAAAATGTCTATTGGCTTCTGTTTTTTGGGATTCCAAGATTTCGAACATTCCCGAATCTTCAATTTCCTCCAATTGCAATTCCCAGTAAATCAGTTTCCTGTAAAGGTCGGTCCATTCTTCATGGCTATTAACCATGCTTAGGTCCATGGCTATTTTCCGAAACTCCTGTTGGTAGTTAGAAGTGGTTTTTTCCGATACCAGTCGGGAGTGATCTAAATTCTTTTTTAAGGAAAGTAATATTTGATTGGGGTTTACGGGCTTTATGAGATAATCGGCAATCTTAGCACCAATAGCCTCTTCCATAATCATCTCTTCCTCGCTTTTGGTAATCATCACCACGGGAAGGGAGCCATGGGTGGCTTTTATCTCATTAAGTGTCTCTAGTCCGGAAATCCCCGGCATATTTTCATCTAAAAAAACAATGTCTACTCGTTGCTCTTTTAGTACTTCCAACGCTTCGCGACCACTTAAACAGCTAACAACTTCATAGTTTTTATTTTCTAAGAAAAGAATGTGTGGTTTTAACAAATCTATTTCATCATCTACCCAAAGTATTGTTATCTTGTTCATTATATTTGTCGGCGTAAAAGTATTGTGATATTGATCAAATCAAAGAAACTAAAAATTTTCAATGATCCAATTTACGGATTTATTGGAATACCCAGTGCACTTATTTTTAATCTGATCGAGGAACCCTATTTTCAACGGCTCCGGAGGATTTCGCAAATGGGTCTTTCCTATTTAGTGTATCCAGGTGCTCATCACACGCGCTTTCCACATGCATTGGGAAGTATGCATCTAATGCAGCAATCCATTCAAAGTTTACGATTTAAGGGAGTTTCCATTACCAAAGAGGAGGAAGAAGGGTTACTGTGTGCTATTCTGCTGCACGACATTGGTCATGGGCCTTTTTCCCATGCTATGGAGCATTCCATTGTGGAAGGGGTTAGCCATGAGTATATTTCCTTGATGTTTATGGAGGAGCTAAATCGTAAATACAAAGGCAAACTGTCCGTAGCTATCTCTATATTTAAGGGGCAGTATCCCAAAAAGTATTTAAACCAACTAGTATCTAGTCAGATTGATATGGATCGTATGGATTATTTGAAGAGGGATAGCTTCTATACGGGAGTGGCAGAAGGGAACATAAACTCCGAACGACTACTTACCATGTTGAATGTTTACAATGGGGAATTGGTAGTAGAGGAAAAGGGGATTTATTCCGTAGAGAAGTTTCTAATGGCCAGGCGCTTTATGTATTGGCAGGTTTATTTGCACAAAACCGGTTTGGTGGCAGAACAACTTTTGATACGTATTTTAAAAAGGGCTAAAGAACTATTGGAAGCGGGAGAGCAATTACCTTGTAGTGGTGCTTTACGATTTTTTATGGAGCATAAAATATCTAAAGAGGATTTTAATCAGGCGGTGTTGGATCAGTTTGCCAAATTGGACGATGTGGATATCATGTGGGCTATTAAATGTTGGCAAGATGAGGATGATTTTGTACTTTCAACCTTGTGTAAAATGATCGTTAACAGGCGATTGCTCCATGTTAAGCTGAAAAATAAACCAATCAATCAGGAAAGACTTCAAAAACATTTTTTAAAATTTAAAAACAAATATAGCCTAACGGATAAAGAGACGGCTTATTTTGTGTTTTCCGGGGAAACCCATAATCAAGCCTATGACGCAGAAGGTCAGCATATAGGTATATTGCGGTCTAACGGGAAGATAACGGATATAGCTAAGGCATCGGATCAGCGGTACTTGAAAGCGCTTTCAAAAACGGTGGTCAAATATTATATATGTTATCCTAAAGTGGCGGTTTAACTATTTTTCTTACTTTTGTGCCCATGATATTTACAGCTAGCCAAATTGCAGGTATTTTAGAAGGGGATGTGGAGGGTAATCCGGATGTCGCTGTTCATAAATTGTCTAAGATTGAAGAGGGAGAGGAAGGATCATTAACCTTTCTGGCTAACCCTAAGTATACCTCTTATATATATACTACCAAAGCATCTGTGACAATAGTGAATCGAGATTTCGTTCCGGAGCATGAAATCACAACCACGCTCATCAAAGTAGATGATGCCTACAATTCTTTTTCCAAACTGTTGGAGTATTACAATCAGGTAAAAAATAATAAAGTTGGCATTGAAAGTCCGGTTTTCTTATCGGATACCGCAGAACATGGGGAGGATTTCTATTTGGGAGCCTTCGCTTATGTGGGTAACAATGTGAAGATTGGAAACAATGTTAAAATTTATCCTAACGTATATATAGGGGATAATGTAGAGATAGACGACAATGTGGTGTTGTTTGCTGGTGCCAAAATATATTCTGAAACCATTATAGGTAAGAATTGTGTAGTGCACAGCGGAGTAATCCTGGGGGCAGATGGCTTTGGATTTACACCCAATGAACATAATGAATACTCAAAAGTTCCACAGACCGGAAATGTTATCTTGGAAGATAACGTGGAGGTAGGTGCCGGTACAACTATAGATAGAGCTACTTTGGGATCTACCATCTTAAGGAAAGGGGTAAAGTTGGATAATCAGATCCAGATTGCCCATAACGTGGAAATAGGTGAACATACCGTAATTGCCGCGCAAACTGGCATCGCCGGATCTACTAAGATTGGTAAGTATTGCCAAATAGGTGGACAGGTAGGCATAGTGGGGCATATTACTATAGGTGACTATGTGAAAGTACAGGCCCAGTCCGGTGTCGGTAGAAATGTAGACGACAATGAAACCCTTCAGGGGTCACCGGCATTGAGTTATGGCGATTTTAACAAGTCGTACGTCCACTTTAAAAATTTACCTAAAATTATTAATAGATTAGAACATATCGAAAAAAAGGATTGACGGTGGGTAAAACAGAGATTAAACAACGGACAATTGCAAAAGAAGTAACGCTAACAGGCGTTGGTTTGCATACAGGGGAAAATGTTACATTGAAATTTGTACCTGCCCCAGAGAATTACGGGTACGCGTTTAAACGTGTAGATTTGGAAGGGGAGCCCTTGATTGAGGCAAATGCCAATTTTGTGGTTAATACCCAAAGAGGGACCAACCTGGAAAAACGCGGCGTTAAAATTCATACCTCAGAGCATGTTCTTGCTGCATTGGTGGGTATGGAGATCGATAACGTCATTATTGAATTGGATGCCCCAGAACCTCCAATTATGGACGGTTCTTCAAAATATTTTGTGGAAGCATTGGAAAGTGCTGGCATAAAAGAGCAAGAGGCAGCCAGAGAAGAATACATCGTTAAAGATGTTATATCTTATAAGGACGAAGAAACGGGAAGCGAGATTACGATTATTCCGTCAGATAGCTATCAAATAACTACTATGGTAGATTTTGGCACTAAAGTCTTAGGTACTCAAAACGCCACCTTGGAAAAGCTAAGTGATTTTAAAACAGAAATCGCAAATGCCAGGACCTTTAGTTTCTTGCATGAATTAGAGATGTTATTGGATCACGGGCTAATTAAGGGCGGTGACCTTAATAATGCCATCGTTTATGTAGACAAGGAGATTTCCGAGGACACCATGAAAAAATTGGAGAAGTCCTTTAATAAGGAAAAATTGTCCATTAAGCCTAATGGGATTCTAGACAACTTAACCCTGCATCATCCTAACGAGGCAGCCAGACATAAATTGTTGGATGTGATTGGGGATTTGGCTTTAACGGGAACAAGAATCAGGGGAAAGGTAATAGCCAATAAGCCTGGACACTTTGTAAATACCCAGTTTGCTAAAAAACTATCCAAGATCATTAGATTGGAAAAAAGGAATGCCGTTCCTCAATACGATCTTAGTCAGCCTCCATTGATGGATATTCATAAAATTATGGATATGTTGCCGCACAGGCCTCCGTTCTTGTTGATTGATAGGATATTGGAGCTTTCGGATCAGCATGTTGTTGGGATGAAGAATGTTACGATGAACGAGCAGTTCTTTGTTGGGCATTTCCCGGGTGCCCCTGTAATGCCTGGGGTACTTCAGGTAGAGGCTATGGCACAAACAGGAGGTATTCTAGTCTTGAGTACGGTTCCAGATCCAGAGAACTACCTAACTTTCTTTATGAAGATCGATAATGTGAAGTTTAAGCAAAAAGTATTGCCAGGAGATACTTTGGTTTTCCATTGCAGTCTTATTTCGCCCATTCGTAGAGGAATATGTCACATGCAGGCGTACGCGTATGCCAACAATAAATTAGTGTGCGAAGCAGAAATGATGGCGCAAATAGTTAAAAAGAAAGAATAGATGAACCAACCGCTGGCTTATATACACCCAGGCGCTAAAATCGCTAAAAATGTAGTGGTAGACCCGTTTACCACCATCCATAATAATGTAGTTATTGGAGAGGGAACTTGGATAGGATCTAATGTAACCATAATGGACGGGGCTAGAATTGGGAAAAACTGTAATATCTTTCCCGGTGCGGTTATCTCTGCACCTCCACAGGACCTAAAGTACGATGGGGAGGAAACAACCGTTGTAATTGGGGATAATACTACCATTAGAGAGTGTGCCACTATCCATAAGGGTACCGTTGATAGAATGAGAACGGTAATTGGAAAAAATTGCCTAATTATGGCATATTGCCATGTTGCCCACGATTGCCTTGTTGGGGATAATTGTATTTTTTCCAACAATTCTACGCTTGCAGGACATGTGAGTATTGGAGACAATGTTATTCTTGCCGGTCTGGTGGCCGTGCATCAATTTGTGTCCATAGGTAACCATGCCTTTGTTACCGGTGGGTCCTTGGTAAGGAAAGATGTTCCTCCTTTTGTAAAGGCCGCTAGGGAACCATTATCTTACGTAGGAATCAATTCCGTTGGCTTAAGGAGACGTGGATTTACCTCGGAAAAGATTAGGGAGATACAGAACATCTATAGAATATTATATCAGAAAAACTACAATAATAGCCAGGCCTTACAAATCATAGAGGCCGAGATGGAGGCCACTCCAGAAAGGGACGAGATCTTGCAATTTATCAGGGACTCGCAAAGAGGAATTATGAAAGGATACTTTAGTAATAATTAGAATTTATGGCAAATACATCAGACATAAGAAAAGGTTTGTGCATTAGGTACAACAACGACATTTATAAAATAGTTGAATTTCTCCATGTAAAACCAGGGAAGGGTCCAGCTTTTGTTAGAACTAAACTAAAAAGCGTTAGTACTGGGAAAGTTTTGGAGAACACCTTTGCTGCCGGTCATAAATTGGATGATGTGCGAGTAGAAACTCGTTCATACCAATTTTTATACGCCGAAGGGGAGATGTATCATTTTATGAATACAGACGATTACAATCAGATTTCCCTTCAGGAAAGTACTTTGGATGCACCCAACCTACTTAAGGAAGGGGAAGTGGTTACCATTCTCTTTAATACGGAAGACAGTATGCCCTTATCTGTGGATATGCCCGCAAGTGTTATTCTAGAAGTCGCCTATACGGAGCCTGGAGTTAAAGGAAATACCGCTACCAATGCAACTAAGCCTGCAACTTTGGAAACTGGGGCTACCGTAAATGTCCCGCTATTCATCAACGAAGGTGATAAGGTTAAAATAGATACAGAAAAAGGAGCTTATTTAGAGCGGGTTAAATAATATTCCGCCTTCCAGTATAAAGTATTGTATATATGAGATTTCCGTCCCCATATACCCTAAAACAAATTGCAACCATAATCAACTCGGAATATGTGGGGCCTGATGAATTTCCCGTATTGGGAATGAACGAGATCCATGTAGTTCAAAAGGGAGAGATTGTATTTGTAGATCATCCAAAATATTACGAAAAGGCATTGAATTGTAATGCAACCGTAATATTGATCAATAAAAAAGTGGACTGTCCCCCGGGAAAGGCTCTTTTAATTTCTGAAGACCCGTTTAGGGATTTTAATGCCCTAACCCTTTTTTTTAAGCCCTTTGCAAAGTCGGATTCTGCCATTTCCAATACTGCAATAATTGGGGAGAATACGGTGATACAGCCCAATTGTTTTATTGGAAACAATGTAGTAATTGGCAAAAATTGCCTAATCCACTCCAATGTTTCTATTTATGACGACACGGTTATTGGGGATAATGTAGTGATCCATGCAGGTTCTATCCTAGGTTCGGATGCGTTTTATTACAAAAAGAGACCTGAAGGCTTCGATAAGCTGATATCGGGAGGTAGGGTAGTAGTACAGGATAATGTGGATATAGGTGCCCTTTGTACTATAGATAAAGGGGTAACGGGAGATACCTTAATTAAAAAAGGCACCAAGCTAGATAACCAAGTACATGTGGGGCACGATACGGTCATTGGAGAAAACTGTTTAATTGCCTCCCAGACCGGTATTGCGGGTTGTGTTATTATAGAGGATGAAGTTACCCTTTGGGGTCAAGTTGGGGTCACCAGCGCAGCTACCATAGGAAAGAAAGCAGTCGTTTTAGCCCAAACCGGAGTATCCAAATCCTTGGAAGGAGGTAAAAACTACTTCGGGAGTCCGGTAGAGGAAGCTAGGGAAAAGTTAAAGCAATTGGCTTATATAAAACAGCTTCCAGACCTGCTGAGAAAATTAGATAAATAAATAAGCAAGGGAATAGTTTAGTATATCTATTCAAATCTATATTTTTGCTTTAATCAATTTAACGAAAAATAATATAATGAGCGTTTTAGTAAATAAGGATTCCAAGATTATTGTTCAGGGTTTTACAGGTAGCGAAGGTACTTTTCACGCCGAACAAATGATTGAATATGGTACCAATGTTGTTGGAGGTGTAACTCCTGGCAAAGGAGGACAAGAACATTTGGGAAGACCTGTGTTCAACACCGTTGAGGAAGCCGTGCAACAAGTGGGAGCAGATACTTCCATTATATTTGTACCTCCAGCTTTTGCAGCTGATGCTATTATGGAAGCGGCTAGTGCCGGTATTAAGGTGATTATTACTATTACAGAAGGTATTCCAGTTGCCGATATGGTGATGGCATATGATTATATTAAGCATATGGATTGCCGATTGATTGGACCTAACTGTCCTGGAGTAATTACTCCAGGCGAAGCCAAGGTAGGTATTATGCCTGGTTTTGTGTTTAAAAAAGGATCTGTCGGGATTGTTTCCAAATCTGGAACTTTAACCTATGAGGCCGCAGATCAGGTGGTTCGTCAAGGATTGGGTATTACCACGGCTATCGGAATTGGAGGAGATCCTATCATTGGAACCTCTACTAAAGAAGCAGTAGAATTGTTGATTAATGACCCCGAAACGGAATGTGTGGTTATGATCGGTGAGATTGGTGGCCAATTGGAGGCTGATGCCGCTAAATGGTATAAGGCCAGTGGAAGCAAGAAACCAATTGTTGGTTTTATTGCTGGTGAAACTGCCCCTGCAGGAAGAACCATGGGTCACGCAGGAGCTATAGTTGGTGGTAGTGATGATACTGCCCAGGCTAAAAAAGCTATTATGAGGGAATGTGGTATCCACGTGGTAGACTCTCCCGCAGAAATAGGATTAAAAGTTAAGGAAGTAATGGGATAATCCCATTTTAACGATATGAAATTCCGTTTGTGCTGCGTTTTTCCATTCCTATGGAAAGTCTCAGTATAAACGGATTTTTTTGTCCATAGGGACTGGTTTGTAGAAACCTAAAAGCATTTTGGACAAATATTTCCAATCTGGAAAAACAAAACTTATATTTGATACATAACTAAGAAATTATAAAAATGAAGCTACTAGAAGGAAAAAATGCAATTATTACAGGTGCCAGTAGGGGAATAGGAATGGGAATAGCACAGGTTTTCGCTCAACATGGAGCAAACGTGGCCTTCACCTATAGTTCCAGTGAAGCCCCAGCACTAGCCTTGGAAAAGGAACTTACGGCCTTGGGTGTTAAAGCCAAAGCGTATAAGAGTAACGCAGCAAGTTTTGAAGATTCCGAAAAATTGGTAGCCCAAGTATTGGAGGATTTTGACGGGGTAATCGATATTTTGATTAACAATGCCGGTATCACCAAAGATAACCTTCTTATGAGAATGGGGGAGGACGATTTTGATTCTGTGATTGAAATTAACCTTAAGTCGGTCTTTAACATGACCAAAGCCGTACAACGCACCATGTTAAAACAACGAAAAGGCTCTATTGTAAATATGAGTAGCGTGGTTGGGGTAAAAGGAAATGCCGGACAAGCCAACTATGCAGCTTCCAAAGCAGGAATGATCGGATTTACCAAATCTATTGCCTTAGAGTTGGGGTCTAGAAATATCCGTTGTAATGCCATTGCTCCAGGATTTATAGAAACGGAAATGACCGATAAATTGGATGAAAAGGTTGTTCAGGGATGGAGAGACGGAATTCCTTTAAAGCGTGGTGGTGCTCCTGAAGATGTTGCCAATGCTTGTTTATTCTTAGCCTCAGATCTATCGGCCTATATCACAGGACAGGTGCTGAATGTGGATGGAGGTATGCTTACTTAGGTCTGTTTGGGCTATGAATAGTTGCCCTTCAGTATAACGCAGTTATATTCAATTAAAAAGCATCGTTTTATTCCGTAAACGTTTTAAAACGATGCTTAAACTCCTTTTTTAATGCAAACAGCTACAGTTCTATACATATTGCTTGCAGCAATAGCTTCGTTAGCACTTGTACTGTTTCAATACAAATACAGGGTTAAGGGAGATAAAAAAATCCTCTGGGGGCTTTCCCTGCTTCGTTTTATAGCTGTATTTGGTATTTTATTATTATTCTTAAACCCTAAATTTGAACGGAGAAGCCTTACTACCGAAAAACCAAATTTAGTGGTCTTGGCAGATAATTCCTCCTCCATACATCCAGGGGAAGGCGATAAGATCAAAACTGTAATATCCCATCTTCAGGCTGCCAAGAACAGCTTACAGGAACAGTTTAGCGTATTCACCTATACGTTTGGAAACCAGCTAAAGGAAGGGGATAGCCTTACCTTTAGTGAAAACAACACCAATATATCCCAAGCCCTGTCCGCAATAAATGGGGTCTTTGGTAAAACTAACACCGCAGTACTTCTCCTTACTGATGGCAATCAAACCTTGGGGGAAGACTATGAGTTTTATGGGCAAAGGCAAAATCTCCCTATTTATCCCATGGTGGTTGGCGATACCACTACCTATGAAGACCTAGCCATAACCCGAGTCAACAACAATCGTTACGGTTTTCTCAACAGTAAATTTCCTTTAGAAATCTTTGTAACCTATAAGGGAAGGAATTCGGTAACCTCCCAATTGCAAATTTTTCTAAATAACGGATTAGTACATCAAGAGCGTATATCCCTTTCCAATACCAATAGTGCTAAAACCGTACAGGTACAACTACAGGCCAAAAGTGTGGGGGTAAAGGATGTTAGGGTTAAAATAGCTCCCCTTTCCAATGAGAAAAACACAGGGAACAATGAAAGACGTGTGGCTATGGAGGTTTTGGATGAAGGCACTAAAATTGCCCTGATATCCAATATGTTGCATCCAGATCTTGGGGCCCTTAAAAAAATAGTGGAAAGCAATGAACAACGCTCCCTTGAACATTATAAATCTTCCATAGATATATCAGAACTTGATAAGGTAGATCTTTTTATTCTTTATCAACCGGATGCGTCCTTTGAAGAGATTTATAAACAGCTAGCCTTGCGAAAAGCCAATTACCTGACTATCGGTGGCAACCAAACCAATTGGCGAGTACTAACTAGAAACCAAGAAGGGGTACAAGTGGAAAGCGGTTATCCTATTCAGGAGCTTTTTGCTATTTCCAATCCAGGGTTCACCAAGTATGATATCGCCAATTTTTCTTTTGATGGGTTCCCTCCCTTGGAAAGTTCTGCAGGTCCTGTTAGCATCTCATTAGAACAGGAAGGTTTGTTAACGATGAGCAGTAAGGGGATAGTGTTAGAAAGTCCGCTGCTTACCGTAATGGAAGATCAAGGTGTAAGATCTGCCCTGTTGTTAGGGGAGAACCTCTGGAAATGGCGGTTGCACGCTTATAGAGAAGAAGGTAGTTTTAAAAATTTTGACGATTTTTTCGGGAAGTTAATTTTTTACTTATCCACCAATACTGCAAAGGAAAGGTTTAGCCTGAACTTTTCCCCCATTTATAACCATAGTAATGAGGCAATAATACAGGCCACCTATTACGATAAAGCATTTAGGTTAGATCCTAACGCATCGATTAACATTAAAGTGAAGGATAGCGTCACTAACCAACAGCATGAGGCGCCAATGCTGCTAAAAGGCAACTATTTTGAGGCCGACTTAAGGAGTTTAGGGCCCGGAACCTATAGTTTTACCGCTACTGTAGAAAATGAAAATATAAATGAAAAAGGAAGTTTTACCATCCTGGATTTTGAGGTAGAAAAGCAATTTACTTCCAGTAACTATTTAAAGCTGCAGCGATTGGCAGACCACACAGGAGGGAAGCTTTTCTTTCCCGAACAGTTAGACAGTTTGGTGCAAACACTAGCGGCAGACCAAAGCTATGTCCCTACTCAGATAAGCAAACTAATTATTGTATCTTTGGTCGATTTCAGAATAATTTTGGGAATCATTGTGTTGGCATTGACACTGGAATGGATCATTAGAAAATTTAATGGATTAACTTAATATATAACTTGAATGGACAAATTACCAAAAATTACATTACCAATAGTATTCGTTTTAATCGTTGCTGTAATATTAGTTTCTAAATCTGCCGTTACCATCGGTTCCGGAGAAGCAGGAGTACTTTACAAAACATTCGGAGGCGGTGTTGTTACCGATCAACCACCCTTGGGAGAGGGCTTTCACCTAGTTGCTCCCTGGAACCATATTACTATTTACGAAGTGCGTCAACAAGAAGCCTTTGAAAAAATGAACGTATTGTCTTCCAATGGTTTGGATATTAAACTGGAAGCTTCTATTTGGTTTGAGCCCAAGCGAAACCAATTGGGGAAGTTACACCAGGAAAAAGGGGAAGATTATGTACGTAGGGTACTATTGCCCGCGGTTTTCTCTGCTGCGCGGTCAGTGGTGGGAAGGTATACCCCAGAGCAACTATATTCCAGCAAAAGGGACGCTATTCAGCATGAGATTTTTGAGGAGTCTAAGAAAATAGTAGAAAACCAATACATACAGTTAAACGATATCTTGGTTAGGGATGTAACCTTGCCAGCTACTATTAAAGAGGCTATTGAGCGTAAATTGAAGCAAGAGCAAGAATCCTTGGAATACGAGTTTAGGCTGGTTACAGCTCAGAAGGAGGCCGAAAAGGTAAGGATTGAAGCGCAAGGTAAGGCAGATGCTAACCAGATTTTAAGTGCATCTCTGAATGATAGAATTCTTCAAGACAAAGGGATAGATGCCACTATAAAGTTGTCCGAATCCCCTAATGCAAAAGTAATTGTTATTGGCAGTGGTGAATCTGGACTGCCTATCATTCTTGGAAATCAGTAAATCATGGCAAAAGGTGATAATATAACAATATTGGAGCAATTTGTTTAGCATAAATTCTTTAAGGTTGAAAATTAATTTTTACTTTTGTAGCACTATGTTAAACAACAAGGCACATCATCATCATTTCATTACTTGCGTTCAAGCGAGCTAGGAATGTATTGTTGTACCTAAACTATATTCTAACCCGTTTGAGCAATCAAACGGGTTTTGCATTTAAATAAGCCTGTTTGATCTGTTCAGACCAAAAAAATTAAAGAGCCAGAATGAAAAAAATTAAAATTGCTATTCAAAAAAGTGGTCGGTTAAATGAAGATTCCTTAAAAATTTTAAAGGACTGCGGAATTTCCATCGACAATGGAAAAGACCAATTAAAGGCTAGTTCGAGAAACTTCCCCTTAGAGGTCTTTTTTCTTAGGAACGGGGATATTCCTCAATATTTAAGGGATGGGGTTGTAGATATTGCAATTATTGGGGAAAATGTTTTAGTAGAGAAGGGGCACGATATCTCTGTTATTGAGAAATTGGGGTTTTCCAAATGCAAAGTTTCCTTGGCCATTCCTAAAACCATGAAATATAATTCCGTAGAAGATTTTCAAGGAAAACGAATAGCCACCTCCTATCCCAATACTGTAGAGAAATACTTAAAAAGTAAAGGGGTTCAGGCCGATCTTCATATTATTAATGGATCGGTGGAGATTGCACCAAATATTGGTTTGGCAGATGCTGTTTGTGATATTGTTTCTAGCGGAAGTACCTTATTTAAAAACAACCTAAAAGAGGTAGAGGTGATGCATACAAGTGAGGCGGTTTTGGCTGTATCGCCCAAAATATCTGCAGAAAGTACCGAGTTATTGGAAAAACTACACTTTAGAATTCAATCGGTCTTACTTGCCAGAAAAAGTAAATATGTGCTGTTGAATGCCCCCAACAATAAACTGGACGAGATCATAGATTTGTTGCCGGGAATGCGTAGCCCCACGGTACTTCCCTTGGCCGAGGAAGGTTGGAGTTCTGTACATACCGTAATTAACAAGGATAAATTTTGGGAAGTAATACAGGAGCTTAAAGAGGCAGGGGCCGAAGGGATTTTAGTGTGTCCTATAGAAAAGATGGTACTCTAATAAATCCCATTAATTTTTGCCTTTCAATTATAAAGAACATTAGTATACGCATCGGATGAAAAAAATATACAATCCCCAAAAAGTAGATTGGGCTTCCCTATTAAAGAGACCTACACAATCGGTTGCAGACATAGAGGAATTGGTAAACAACATCTTCCTAGATGTACAAAAGGAGGGAGACAAGGCCATTGAAAGCTATACCAATAAATTTGATGGGGTTTTATTGGACAATATTTCCGTTTCCAAAGAAGAAATGGAAGCAGCAGAAGTACAGGTGCCACAGGCATTAAGGTCTGCTATAGAGCAGGCTAAGGGCAATATAGAAAAGTTTCATGCCGCCCAACGTACGCATCGGGTGGAAGTAGAAACTACTGAAGGAGTTAAATGTTGGCAGGAAAAAAGACCTATTCAAAAAGTAGGCCTTTACATTCCTGGAGGTACGGCGCCGTTGTTTTCTACCATTTTAATGCTGGCCATCCCAGCTACCTTGGCCGGATGTAAGGAAATTGTACTGTGTTCGCCACCCAATAAGGAAGGGAAGTTACACCCAGCTATCCTGTATACCGCCAAACTCTGTGGGGTTAATAAAATATTTAAGGTGGGAGGCGTGCAAGCTATTGCTGGTATGACTTTTGGCACGGGAACAATCCCTCAGGTATATAAAATATTTGGACCAGGAAACCAATATGTTACGGTGGCTAAGCAAATTGCTACCAAATATGGCATTGCTATTGATATGCCTGCTGGTCCCAGTGAATTATTGGTAATGGCAGATAACTCCGCCAACGCTGCCTTTGTAGCTTCCGACCTATTAAGTCAGGCAGAACACGGAATAGATAGCCAGGTAATTTTAGTATCTACCTCCAAACAATTTATTAATGAGGTAGAAGAGGAGGTGGAATCTCAATTAGAGGCATTGCCACGAAAGGAAATTGCTCAAAAATCCATCGCAAATAGCAAACTAATCTATGTATCGGACCAAGAAACCGCCGCAGCACTCATTAATGAATATGGTCCGGAGCATTATATACTCTGTGTAGAAGACGAAAAGTTTTTCTTAGACAGGACCTATAATGCGGGCTCTGTGTTTATAGGCAACTATACCCCGGAAAGTGCTGGGGACTACGCCTCCGGAACCAATCATACCTTGCCAACCAATGGATTCGCTAAACAATATAGTGGGGTGAACTTAGATAGCTTTATGAAAGCCATAACCTTTCAGAAAATATCGGAGCAAGGAATCCAAAACATTGGAAATACTATAGAGTTGATGGCCGAAGCCGAAGGATTGTTTGCCCATAAAAATGCGGTAACGTTAAGATTAAAGAGTTTATAGATATTGGAAGGGATTAGAAGGGCAGGTAAAAAATGAAATACCGCTTCCCCTTCGTATTAACAAATAGAAATGAATTACAATACTTTTGATATTACGAGGCTGGTCCGTGAGAATGTAAAGGCGCTAAGCCCTTATTCTTCAGCAAGGGACGAATATGTCTCCGATGGATCCCAAATGGTCTTTTTGGATGCCAATGAAAATCCATTTGAGAGTGGGGTAAATAGATACCCAGACCCCCATCAAAGAACCCTTAAGGCAGCTTTGGCTTCCCATAAAGGAATACATGTAGATCAAATCCTTTTGGGAAATGGCAGTGACGAGGTTTTGGATCTTTTGTTCCGTGCCTTTTGTGAACCAAAGGAAGACCACATCATAACACTGCCCCCTACCTACGGAATGTATAAGGTATTGGCAGGTATTAATAACGTAGGGAATAAGCAAATTTTGCTAAAGGAGGATTTTGAGCCCAATGTAGAGGGAATTCTAAAGGAAGCAAATGAGAACACCAAATTGCTGTTCCTATGCTCTCCCAACAATCCAACCGCCAATAGTTTTAACAGAGGGCTGGTAGAGGAGCTATTAGTGAAATTCAATGGCTTGGTGGTCGTTGATGAGGCTTATATAGACTTTTCCAAAGAAGCGAGTTGGATGAAGGAATTAGATAACTATCCAAATCTAGTAGTTACCCAAACCTTATCTAAGGCCTATGGCATGGCAGGGGTGCGATTAGGGATCTGTTACGCTTCTAAGGATATTATTGATGTTCTCAATAAAATAAAAGCGCCCTATAATGTAAATGAATTAAGCCAGAAGCGGGCCTTACAACGCATCTTGGACGAGGAGACGGTGAATAGGGAGATTCAGGATATTTTATCTGAAAGAGCTGCTTTATCCAGAATATTGGGGCAATTGAGCTTTGTGGAAAAGGTATACGCCTCGGATGCAAACTTTATTTTGGCGAAGGTAGATAATGCCAACAAAAGATATAATCAATTATTGGCAAACGGAATTGTAGTAAGGAATAGAACAACAGATCCTCTCTGTGAAAACACCTTGCGTTTTACCGTGGGAACCAAAGAAGAGAATTTAAAGTTAATAACAGTATTACAAAATATAACAACCGCTTAATTATGAGTATTGAAATAAGTAAAGATGCTGCCCAAATTGGCGAGACAGGGAAAAAGGTGCTTTTTATTGATCGTGACGGTACCATGATCAAAGAACCTGCAGATGAGCAGATAGATGCTTTTGAGAAATTGGAGTTTTATCCGAAGGCAATTACCTATTTGGCTAAGATAGCCAAGGAGCTAGATTATGAATTGGTGATGGTTACCAATCAGGACGGACTGGGGACAGAATCTTACCCCGAAAATACCTTTTGGCCCATCCACAATTTCATAATGGAGACCTTTAAAGGGGAGGGCGTTGTTTTCGATAAGGTATTTATGGATAGGAGTTTCCCACATGAGAATTTGGAAACCCGTAAACCTCGTACAGGGCTATTGACCGAATATTTCACAGAGGCCTACGACCTCACTAACTCCTTTGTGATTGGAGATCGTTTAACGGATATAGAACTAGCCAAAAACCTTGGTGCAAAGGGTATTTTCATAAATGACGAAACTAATTTTGGGGTGGGAGAGATAAGCGTGCAACGTAAAGATCTAGACCCTTATATCGCGTTAGAAAGCAATGACTGGGAAAAGATATATGAGTTTTTAAAATTAGAAAACAGGGTTTCTGAAACTTATAGAAAAACCCATGAAACCGATATTTATATAAAATTGAACCTAGACGGTACCGGGAAAAGCAATATTGATACCGGACTACCTTTCTTTGATCATATGTTGGATCAATTGGCTAGACACGGTCATATGGATCTAGATATAAAGGTAAAGGGGGACCTGGAAATAGATGAGCACCATACCATTGAAGATACTGGAATTGCTTTGGGGGAGGTATTCCACAAAGCATTGGGTAATAAATTAGGAATGGAGCGCTATGGCTTCTGTTTACCTATGGACGATTGCTTGGCTCAGGTAGCTATAGATTTTGGTGGTCGCAATTGGTTGGTATGGGAGGCCGATTTTAAGCGGGAAATGATAGGTAAAATGCCTACGGAAATGTTTCACCATTTCTTTAAGTCGTTTACGGACGGGGCAAAGGCTAACCTAAATATTAAGGCAGAGGGAACCAATGAACACCACAAGATAGAAGCTATTTTTAAGGCATTTGCCAAGGCCATAAAGATGGCATTGAAGCGCGATGTGGAGAAACTGGTACTTCCAAGTACCAAAGGCGTACTGTAAGCCATAAAACCAAGCATCTAAAGAATAGCAGAATGAAAATTGTAATAATAGACTACGGGGCTGGGAATATTCAAAGCATTAAATTTGCTATTCAACGCCTGGGGTACCAGGCGGTACTTAGTTCCGATGTAGAAGAAATTGTGGCAGCAGACAAAGTTATTTTTCCAGGTGTTGGGGAGGCTAGTAGTGCCATGAATAAATTACGGGAAAGTAAATTGGATGGCTTAATTCCACAATTAAAGCAACCTGTGTTGGGTATCTGTTTGGGTATGCAGCTAATGTGTAACCATTCTCAAGAAGGCGATACTAAGGGACTAGGAATTTTTGACGTAGAAGTATCCCAATTTCCTAATTCGGTAAAAGTTCCCCAAATTGGTTGGAATCAGATTAGTCAACTTAAGTCGGACCTATTCAGTGAGGTGAGGGAAGACGAACACGTTTATATGGTCCATAGCTTTTATGCAGCAGTTTGTGAAGCAACTATTGCCCAGTCTAACTATGGACTGGATTATAGCGCGGCTCTGCAAAAAGATAACTTTTATGGAACTCAATTTCATCCCGAAAAAAGTAGCGTGGTGGGTGAGCGGATATTGAAAAACTTTCTTGTAAATATCAATTAGTGAATAAAACAATAACATGAGAATTATACCGGCAATAGATATAATAGACGGAAAATGTGTTCGTCTTTCCAAAGGGGATTACGATACCAAGAAAATTTACAATGAAAATCCATTGGAAGTGGCCAAGGAATTTGAGGCCCATGGGATAAAACACCTCCACTTGGTAGATTTAGACGGTGCCAAGGCAAATCATATTGTCAACTATAAGGTGTTAGAGCGGATCGCTTCCAAAACCAGCTTGAAAATCGATTTCGGTGGTGGACTAAAAGCCAATGAGGATCTAAGGATTGCTTTTGAAAGTGGGGCCGATCAAATTACAGGGGGAAGTATCGCTGTGAAGGATCCCGAAACATTTAAAACATGGATTACGACCTATGGGGGCGATAAAATTATTTTAGGTGCCGATGCTAAGGATGAAATGGTGGCTGTTTCTGGATGGACCGAAGAGTCCAACGAGGAATTAATCCCGTTTATACAAAGCTATCAGAAGGAAGGAATAAAGTCGGTTATCTGTACAGATATCAGTAAGGATGGTATGTTGCAAGGGCCTTCTTTTGAGCTGTACGAAAGAATAATTTCAATTTGTGGGCCACAACTACAACTTATTGCGAGCGGTGGCATCGCTACCTTTGAGGAACTACCCAAATTGGCTGAATTGGGATGCGAAGGCACCATCATTGGAAAGGCAATTTATGAAAACAAGATTTCGCTAAAACAATTGGAAGAATTTATTTTGGCCAATTAGTACGTATAATAAAAAGCTATGGCCATATTCACCCTAAAAAGTTATAATGGGTAGGCCAACCATAATATTTTAAAATGCTGACAAAAAGAATCATACCCTGTTTAGATATCAAAAATGGGAGGACCGTTAAAGGGGTTAACTTTGTAGACCTACGTGATGCTGGAGATCCGGTAGAATTGGCAGAGATTTATGCCAAGACCGGTGCAGATGAACTGGTATTCTTAGATATCTCTGCAACAGAAGAAGGTAGGCGCACCATGGCAGACCTTGTTTTACGGGTTGCCGAAAAAGTGAATATACCCTTTACTGTCGGTGGGGGAATCTCTTCCGTAGCAGATGTGGACATCCTACTGCAGAATGGTGCCGATAAAGTATCCATCAATTCCTCCGCTGTGAAAAATCCACAGTTAATCAATGATTTGGTGGCTAAGTTTGGTTCACAATGTATTGTAGTGGCCATTGATGCAAAAGAGGTAGATGGGGAGTGGATTGTGCATTTAGTAGGAGGAAAGGTCCCTACCGAGCTTAATCTTTTTGATTGGGCTAAGGAAGTGGAAGCGCGTGGTGCAGGTGAAATTTTATTCACTAGTATGAATCACGACGGAACCAAAAACGGATTTGCCAATGAGGCTTTGGCAAAATTGTCCACGGAATTAAACATCCCGATAATTGCCTCTGGAGGAGCGGGTACAATTGCCCATTTCACCGACGCGTTCACCAAAGGGAAAGCAGACGCCGCTTTGGCAGCAAGTGTATTTCATTTTAAGGAAATAGCCATAAAAGAATTAAAGGAAGAATTGCATAGCAAAGACATTCCCGTTAGATTATAAATCGTAAAGGGGCAATGCCATAAAGGGATATACAAGTACGTGTACTCTTTATCGTTATCTCCACTACAACAAGCATAGAACAATGACCATAGATTTCAATAAAAACAAGGACGGATTGGTGCCAGCCGTCATACAAGACGCGAAGACAAAGAATGTACTTATGCTGGGCTATATGAACCAAGAAGCCTATGCGCACACCATAGAGACCAAAAAAGTCACCTTCTTTAGTCGCACTAAAAATAGACTGTGGACCAAGGGAGAGGAAAGCGGTAATTTCCTAAACTTGGTAACCATAAAGTCAGACTGCGACAATGATACGCTTTTAGTGACTGTAGAACCAGTGGGGCCTACTTGTCATAAGGGGACGGACACCTGTTGGGGTGAGGAGAATTTGGAGCGCTATGGATTTTTGAGTGAGTTAGAGGGAGTTATCGCAGATAGAAAGGCACAAGCAGAAGGGAAGGAACCTAATCCTGAGTATAAAGCTAGTTATGTTTCCTCCCTATATCAAAGCGGCATCAATAAAATAGCCCAAAAAGTGGGTGAGGAAGCCGTGGAAGTGGTGATAGAGGCCATGGATAAAAACGACTCACTCTTCCTGGATGAAAGTGCCGATCTGCTTTTTCATTATCTCATATTGCTGCAGGCAAAAGGCTACCAATTGAAAGATATTGTAAAAGTATTGGAGACACGCCACTAGCAATATCCAAAGGGGGCCATACACGGTCTAGGTTTGGCTAACGCTATAATCCTTCAATAGTCCACACCCTAGGGGTATTAATATTTAAAAGACTCTAAAGCTCATCTTGGAGGCCCATCTGGACTAGTTATAATTCTTAAGTCTTATCAAAAACCTGTTATAAATTGTTTAATTTATAACAGGATAAATTTTAAATTAAAAATTAATACTATCTTGAGCACTTGGAATTTTGGAATAATTAACAACATAAATAGGAAATGAAGTCAAATAGGAGAGATTTTATAAGAAAATCATCCATTGCTGGTATGGGATTGGCAATGGCACAAGGATGGGCAAGCTCTTTGTCTAATAAAAATTTTAATGAAGCACCTACGCCAAGTTTAGGTGCTAAGTATATGGGTGGTTTTTCTGCTCCTAAATTGGATACAGTTAAATGTGCTTTTATTGGAGTAGGTGCTCGTGGTTCTAGTCACGCACATCAAATTGCTTCTATAGAAGGTACTGAGGTGGTTGCTATTTCCGATCTTTATGAGGATAACGCTCAAAGATCTGCAGATAAATGCAAGGAGAATGGTAAAGGTACCCGTCACCAAAAGATTAAATTATATACCAAAGGAGAAAACGACTGGAAGAAAATGCTGAAAAGGGAAAAGCCCGATGCAGTTTTCGTAAGTACTCCTTGGAAATTACACGCCCCTATGGCCATTGAGGCTATGAAAAGTGGAGCGCACGTTTTTGTAGAAGTCCCACTTGCCCTGACCATTGAGGAGATGTGGGAGATTGTAGATACTTCCGAAAAGACTCAGAAGCACTGTATGATGATGGAAAACGTTAACTACGGTAGGGAGGAGCTTTTATATCTAAATATGTGTAGGCAAGGCGTTCTTGGAGAACTTTTACATGGGGAAGCTTCCTATATCCATGAACTTCGTTTTCAAATGAATGAGGTAGAGCGTGGAACCGGTTCTTGGCGTACACCACACTATGCACATCGTAATGGTAATTTATATCCAACACATGGTTTGGGACCCGTTGCCCAATACATGAATTTAGCTAGAGGTGAGGATAACTTTAAATTTATAAATTCCTTTTCTTCACCAGCTAAAGGCCGACAATTATATGCCGCCAAAAATTTCCCAGCCGACCATAAATGGAATCAGTTAGATTATAAGGGAGGAGATATCAATACGTCTATTGTAAAGACCCACCTAGGTAGGACCATTATGGTACAGTGGGATGAGACTAGCCCTAGACCGTATACCAGACATAATTTAATACAAGGTACAAAAGGTACTATGCAAGGGTTCCCAACAAGAATTGCCTTAGAAGGCGGATTTGAAGGAGGTCCAAAGGATCACCACTCTTGGGGACAAGGTGAGCAGCTCGCAAAGATTTATGAGAAGTATGAGCATCCTTTATACCTTAGATTAGGAGAATTATCTAGGAAAATGGGCGGACACGGTGGAATGGATTTTATGATGCTCTACCGAATTGTAGAGTGTCTGCGTAATGGCCAGCCATTAGACCAAAACGTATACGAAGGTTGTTATTGGAGTGCCGTAGGTACTTTGAGTGAGGCCTCTGTAGCTCAAAATGGAGTACCGCAAGAGTTTCCAGATTTCACAAGAGGAAGATGGGAAACTACGGCGCCCTTAGATATTATAAGTTAATAGTTTAAGTGTTTTTTTTTAGTATAAGCCGTTTATTTCCTAAGGGAAGTAAACGGCTTTTTTATTTCCAATACCTATAAAGTCCGCCAGCAGTGCACCCTGTTTATGGGGATATCTAGGGAGTACGCCAAAGAATAAAAATCTTAGACAATTCCATGGCGCTTTTTTTAACCCATAACATGGGCGCACTGTTATTTTCCAAACGGGGTAAAATGCTATCCAATATATCTTTATAGGAACACCATTCCACCTCATTATAGGGTGGTAAAAGCCATTCTATTTTGGTGGGTAAATAATACTGATAGGATGTAAACTCTTCCCTTTCAAAATCCACATTGCTAATCCAGCTGCCCCTTATACAGTCGGAGTTAAATGGGGTTACATCCATCTTTGTACTATAGTAAGGAGTGAATAATTGAGATTTAAAACATACCAGCTTACTTAAGTCTTTGGCATCAATTCCATATTCCTTTAAGGTGTTTCTCCCTTCCTTATGGGAAGATAAAGGTAATTGGTGACTTATTATTCTTTCCTTCTTTTGCATGTAGGTATCCCTAAAATTAGGGCCAAGCAGTTGTTCTTCCATGGGAGTGTTTTGGACTCCCGTTACTATATAAAACTTGTAGGTGAGCTCTAAGTGAATGGGTTTTCCCGTAATCAAATCCCGGAGAATGAAGTCGAACTCCCCAAGCGTTATTTTATTCTTCCTAACGGGCACATTGGTAGCAAGTACCTTATACCTGTGATTATGCAATAGCAATTGATGAAATACAAACTCCAATTGATGACCTAGCCTAAGCTGCTTCGGAATGGGAAGCGGGGAAAAGTCCTGAAGATTGATCCCTGGAAAAACAAATTGCTCCAACCCCTCGTAGTTATCATACCACAAAGGAGGAGTTTTTTGAAAAGCATCATAAATAGAAAGTGTTTTCATGCTTGTTACCTTCTTAGCTTCTAAAAATAAGTTGGTATAATGGGCCTGCAAAACATTTTGTACCTAAACCAATCTGAGCTCACTAAAATTACTAAACGCCCCGTGGAGGCCTGGGTTCCCGCAAAAAGGTTCAATAAAACTACCTAACAAAATGGAACTCTTTTATTAAATAAAGGTAGCCCCTAGGTTTTGTCCACTAAACTAAGGGCTACCTTGTATGCAGAAATGAATCCAATCCAAAGTCAAAAGAACTGGCCGTTAAAACGTTTTCTTAAAAATCGGATTCGTCTTTTTTAGATGGTTCATCACTACCCCTAAAACGTTTATAGGGTATTGGGTTCCAGGTTCTATATTCCAAGCCTTTAGCTTGTACAGGAAGGGGAATGTCTTCTAATATTTTTTTGGCTACCTCCAATTCGCGAACAGCTTCCTCTTTATCTTGATACATAAATTCATCGGACGCCACGGGCGGGGCTTGCTCTAACTTTTCCTCCAGGTCTTGTATCACCATATTTTGTTGAGATCGTGCTGCTTCCCGGGCCTCTGTAATCCAAGCAGGCTGTAAGTTGCGATTGCTGTCCCCAAGACTGCTGTATTCATTAAATATGTCCCTATAGATTCGGTCTGCATTTAATCGGATATCCAAATTAACCTATTCCAGATCCCTTTTGGTTAAAGAATCCCAATCTAGAGGCTCACTTCGTTTTAAACCCCCTAAATTCTTCCTCTCAGAATAAAATGGAAATATGGCTTTAATGGTTTGCCCCACAGGGGAAATAGATTGGTCATTTTCGTCCAGTCCCTTGGATTGTATACCCTGTATGGCGATACGTGCCGATTCTGGCCTTATAATTTCCTTTGGCGGCAATATTCCATGACGCAGCATTTCCCTAATTCCTGTTCCGGATATATGTACTCGGTATTTTTCGTCATGTGGACAGGATTGGCCTGTTGCCAAATTACTACATCGGGTACAATGAAAAACTTCATGGAATAGTCTTATAGCTATCCCTAATTCCTTCGGGTCAAATTCATCGAAGACGGTATGACTGGCATACTTGTCATAGAATTCACCTATTCCGGCATGGTCCCGTCCAATTAACGCATGGGTACAGCCATAGTTTTTCATAATTAGTGCATGCAATACCGTTTCCCGGGGTCCGGCAAAAATATAGGTTACCCGTAAGGGAGAAAGCATGGATCTACCTTTAGGGTAATAAGTGTCCAAGACACTTCTATAGGATAACATCCTAAATTCGTGACGCGTATATTCCCTTTTCGCCATTTCCACGAGAGGTTGTATAAGTAGGCCATCAATTTCCTCCAAAGCATTCTTATGGATAAACTCGTGCCCTCTATGAAGCGGATTGGCACCGGTTATAAATCCGGCTACAGACCGGAAATTTTTCTCTTCATAAAACATCTTCCAAGTATCCTTGGGTTCTAGTCGTAATTTTTCAAAGGGACCCCAATCCATTCGTCCTAACAATTTAAGGGTACCTCCTAAAGCCGTATCGCCCATCCTACGGTAGATGGCATCTACCCCCGGATGGTTTCTACCCGTGGTGCCAAAAAGCTGTGAAGCCCTATACTCCCTATCGTAGGAGAATATATCGTTTAGGGTAAGAATGGCAATTGGGTTCCTTTTCTCGTCAATTAGGGTTACTTCTTCCCCTATGGCCAAAGATTTCACTACCTCTCGGTTTCGTTCGCCTGTAGGGGCAAAACTAAGGGGTACAGGCCAGATAAGACCATTCGTTAATCGACCTTTACTGAGGACCGACATATAGTTGGCTTCATCCATAAAACCCTCATTGGGAGATAAAACCCCGGTTGCGATCATCTCTACAGTAATCACCGCCTCCATGTCGATCATTATAGCAGGTAACTGTGCAGCTCTTTTAAGTGCCTCATCTAATTCCGCTCCTTTTAATACTAAATCGACCAATTTACCTCCATGTGGCTGCTGGGGATAGTTACCAAGCATGCCTTTCTTTGTTAGCATCATTTCTTGCTCCATTTGATATTTGATTTTAGAAGGTGATTCCCTGCCTTGTATTAGTGCTATTTTTTGCTGAAAAACACTAGGGAATCCACCAATAAATTAATAGCTGAGATCAATAGTTACCATAAGCTTAGTTGTAGTCCATAATAGCTTACGATAATTAAAAGATGAAGATACCCTATTTACTGTAGATCCCAAATTTCTCAATTTTTATGGCAGGAAACCTAGTGGGTTAGTGCAAAGAAGTTTACCTCGTGGAGGGCGAAGGTAGAAGGTTTTTAACAAGACAATCGTGAGCAAAGAAAGCCAACGGAATATTTAAAAGTTAGGGTGATCATTGTGGCCAAAGCGCCTTAATAGTTAAGTTTTCTTAAAATAGCAATGGATGTATCCCAAATGTATTAAATTTATGATATGTCAATAGAAAAAAGAAGAGGCTTTCGTTTTTCCAATTATGTTGCACCAGATCTAAGTCCGTTCGAAAAACTCTTTGAGATTTTCAAGGAATTAATCACCCATACTTCCGGGGATGTAGATGAGGCCTTAGATTGGTTACGCGAATTGGATAAGGAATATAGCCTAACCGATGAGAATTATACAATAGAAGACTTTATAGAAGACCTTAAAGCCAAGGGTTATTTACGTGAGGAGTTTGAGCTTGGGGACACAGACGGCACTGGAGAAGGCACTTCTAAGGCAGACTTGGCCATTACCGCTAAAATGGAGCGTGTAATCCGTCAAGCCGCCCTAGATCAGATTTTCGGTAAAATTAAACGCAGTGGCTCTGGAAACCATAAAACGGGAAAACCGGGTAGGGGAGATGAGCATACCGGGGAATATAGAGAATTTCGCTTTGGGGATAGTTTAGAACGTATCTCCATGACCGAAAGTCTAAAGAATGCCCAAATAAACCACGGTATCGGGAATTTTAATTTGTCGGAGGAGGACTTGGTTGTGGAAGACACGCAATACAAAGCCCAGATGAGTACGGTCCTGATGATCGATATAAGCCACAGTATGATTCTCTATGGGGAAGATCGGATTACGCCTGCTAAAAAAGTAGCCATGGCGCTTGCCGAACTAATAACCACTCGCTATCCCAAGGATACGCTAGATGTGTTGGTTTTTGGGAACGATGCATGGCCTATTTCCATAAAGGAATTACCCTATTTAAGAGTTGGTCCTTTCCATACCAACACCGTTGCCGGATTACAGTTGGCTATGGATATGCTCCGTAGAAAACGAAATACCAATAAACAGATTTTTATGATAACCGATGGTAAGCCAAGTTGCATTAAATTGCCTGATGGCACCTATTATAAAAACAGTGTTGGACTGGACGATTATATTGTGGAAAGGTGCTATAATATGGCGCAACAAGCCAGAAAATTACATATTCCCATCACTACCTTTATGATTGCCAAAGATCCATATTTAACGCAATTTGTTAGGCATTTTACAGAGGCAAATAGAGGCAAGGCGTTCTTCACAGGATTAAAGGGTCTGGGGGAAATGATATTTGAGGATTATGAACAGAATAGAAGAAAAAGATTAAAAGGTTAAATATTCTTAGAAAACCAATCTGGATAATAAAAGGATTTATTTAAACCAATAAAATAATTACTTAAACATATGAAATTGAATCACCAGGAAATTCTAACCCTAGGAGATCTTAAAAAATCGGGTTATAAAACAAAATCCATCAAGGATGAATTAAGGGATAACCTATTACAAAAAATTAAATCGGACGAAAATGCTTTTCCAGGGGTATGGGGCTATGAAAACTCCGTAATTCCCGAACTAGAGAGCGCCATCCTATCTCGGCATAACATCAATTTACTTGGACTTAGGGGGCAGGCGAAAACCCGTTTAGCGCGACTAATGGTTGGATTACTAGACGAATATATTCCCATAGTTTCGGGTTCTGAAATCAATGATGACCCTTTAAAACCAATATCGCGATACGCTTTAGAACAAATTAAAGAGCATGGGGAAGATACTCCCATCAGCTGGATTCACCGTAGTGAACGTTTTTTTGAAAAATTGGCCACCCCGGATGTAACCGTTGCCGATTTAATTGGGGATGTAGATCCTATAAAAGCAGCAAATTTAAGGTTGTCCTATGCAGATGAAAGGGTAATCCATTATGGAATGATCCCAAGGGCTAATAGAAGTATTTTTGTAATCAATGAATTGCCAGATTTACAAGCCAGGATACAAGTGTCGCTATTTAACATTTTACAGGAAGGAGATATACAAATCCGAGGATTTAAGGTGCGTTTACCCCTAGATCTGCAGTTTGTGTTTACTGCAAATCCAGAGGATTATACCAATAGAGGTAGTATTGTAACTCCATTGAAAGATAGGATAGGGTCACAGATTCTTACCCATTATCCAGAGGATTTGGAAACCGCACGTAAGATTACCGAACAAGAAGCTAAACTGGACGAACAACAGAAAGAAATGGTGTATGTTCCCGATATGGCAAAGGACCTATTAGAGCAAATTAGTATAGAAGCCCGTAAAAGCGAGTATGTAGATCCCAAAAGCGGAATTAGTGCCAGGATGAGCATCACGGCATTGGAAAATTTATTAAGTACAGCTGAGCGAAGAACCTTAAAAAATGGCGATGGTTATACCCAAGTCCGATTGATGGATTTTATGGGAATTATTCCAGCTATAACCGGTAAAATCGAGCTGGTATATGAAGGCGAACAGGAGGGCGCCGGCAAGGTTGCAGAAATCTTGATAGAAGAGGCCATTAAAACCCTTTTTGCGCAGTACTTCCCTATAATCCAAAAACTAGAACACAAGGATGAAGAAGGACCCTACGACCAGCTAGTTAGCTGGTTCTTTGATGGTGATGGATTTGAGTTGATGGATGACGACAAGGATCATGTTTACAAAGAAAAATTGGATAGCATTCCCGCTCTAAACCAATTAATACAGCAATACCAACCAGAAATGGAAGAAAAAGATATCTATTTCCTTAAAGAACTACTGCTTTGGGGGCTGGTGGGTTATAAGAAGCTAAGCAAACAGCGCTTTGTAAAAGGATATCAAATTAAGGATGTATACGGAAGTTTTATTCGCGGACTTTAGAGGAAAATAAAATCTTAATGGTCCGAATGCTCGTTTAGGTAGTCAAAATTATAGTTGCCTACTTTCTTTTTCCTGATGGAAAAAGACCAAATAGTACATACAGGAAGAAGAATTTGAAGGCTAATCTTAATAATTCCCAAGGGTAAAAAGGTAGTTGGAATTATATAGCCTTCAAATTTAGTGTATGTACCCAAGAGTAATGCTGTTTCAATTATTTTAAAGATATAGAATAACACTACCCCGTACATTGTATACTCTATATTTCTCATTATCGTATCTGGATATTCGTTTTCCGATACTTTAAACCATAGAATATAGAGATAGATAAAATGAATCACGGATATTATAGGAAATAAAAAGCGCTCTAATTGATTGAAATGAAAGTGGTTGCTGTACAAACCATAAAAACTAAATATCATCAATACCAATATAATACTAATCGATATAATGAGATTTTGCCTTATAGCCCCTATTTTTATTTTAACTCCCATATAGGTGTAATGCTTGTTAGAAAATTTTAGGCATAGTTACGGTATAATTATGGCTGACAGTTAAAATATCGACATAATGACGAAAATTAAAGTCAGAATATTCCCTTTTCCCAGCTACTCTATTCATATTTCTTCCTACAAAATAGGTAATTTAATTAATATGCTAGTTAAGAAATATCTACAAACCACTGGATAGATGATAAAAGAATATTGTAACAATGTCTTAGTCTAAGAACTGCCTTTACGAATGAGGAGGAGAGCTCACCGTTTAAATGTGTAAAATTTTTGATTGAAAGTAGTTCTTACTAAAGGTTTTTCCTTTATTATATAGGTTTCCTTAGATTGATTAGTAGTAATATTGTAATCTGGCCCTATGGAATATTACCCATAGGAATTGGACAAGAGTTTATTTAAAGGTTAATATGCATACTAAGAGATATTATTACCTAATTCGCATACAGTATTTAGGATTTAGGTTTAGTGGGTGGCAAAAACAACCCCAACATAAGACAGTAGAAGGGATGCTGACTAAAACGTTGAAATTTATTTTACCGGATACCAAGTTTAAAATTTTGGGGGCTGGGAGAACGGATGCCAAGGTTTCGGCCTTGGATATGGCCTTTGAGTTGTTTTTGTACGATGCCCCAATTGACAATGAGGAGGATTTCATTAAGGACTTTAATAGAAATCTGCCTTCCGATATTCGAGTAGTTGCTCTTAAAGAGGTAGACAAAGAGTTTAATATAATTAAGGATGGGACCCACAAGGAGTATGTTTATCTCTTTTCGTTTGGTGATAAAAACCACCCTTATTGCGCCCCATATCTCACCAATATTATAGAGGATCTAGATATTGAATTGATGAAGAAATGCGCTGAGATGTTTATTGGCACCCATGATTTCTCTGCCTTTACCGCTAGATTACAGCCCCATACCAAGGTGGTTAGGACTATTGACAGCTGTGTAATAAAAGAAAACACCATTTTAAAGGCTAACTTTTTTCCAGAGATAAGCTACGCCTTACATATTACCGGAGCTGGATTCATGCGATACCAGATTAGGATGATTATGGGAGCCTTAATCCAATTAGGTAAAGGGGAGCTTCTCCCATCAGATTTGGAAGAGGCGCTCCAAAACAAGCATTCAAAACCCTTAACTTTCGTAGCTCCAGGCTCGGGATTAATGCTTTACAATTTGGATTTCACTTAATAGCCCCATCCAAATACTTAGCTTATTGTGAGGAGCCTTGAAAGATGTGTAAGCCTTAATACGTACCATCTCGCTGTAGTACTTCGGTCATTAATGTCGTATTTATAATCGAATTCCTATATTGAAATGCTTACATTAGTAATCCAAAGACCCGCATAAGCTAGGTTATATACTAAGGAATTTTATGAGTAAAAAGAAAAAGCAGCAAAAGGCACCACCAAAACGAACCTCCAAACGCTCAAAAAAGATGGGGAAAGCTCCTGGAAGCGTCATCTATATGGGGAATAGGGAAGGGGCAAAAAGCAGTGTCCATGTGTTGGAATACAATGAAAATCAAATTGAGGAGCTAGATTTAGATGTGTATCAAGAGAAGGAATACAATAAAATTATAGCGCTCAAAGATAGTCCCTACATTTCATGGATAGATGTTATTGGTATTAGCGATGAAGCGCTGATAGAGAAGCTTGGAAAATCCTTTGATCTTAATATGCTTTCTATTGAAGATGCCGTGAATACCAATCAACGACCTAAGGTAGACGAGTACGATAATTACATTTTTAGTGTGTTTAACATGCTCTATTTAGATCAGAACAATGAATTGGTTCAAGAACATGTGGCCATTATCTTAATGGAAAATACCGTACTCGTTTTACAAGAACTTAAGGACGATGTTTTTGATGGTGTCTATAATAGGTTAAAAAATAAGATGGGTAGGATTAGGGCAAGGGGAGCCGATTATTTATTCTTTGCGCTGTTAGACGCCATTATAGATAGCTATTTTGTGGTTTTAGAGAATTTAAACGCGAAAATCGAAATATTAGAAGACGAGGTTTATGAACATCCTAGGCCCGAACACGGTAAGAATATCTTAGAATTAAAAAAGGAAGTTCTTAAAATAAGGAGGTGGATCTTCCCAGTAAAGGAAATGGTAAGTAAACTCATAGATTCAGAACACCCGCTAATCACTAAAGACACCAAGCTATTTCTAAGGGATGCCATGGACCATAGTACCGAAATAAACGAAACGCTTCAAGTATACCGGGAAATGTCCATGAGCCTTATGGATATGTACATAAGTAATATCAGTAATAAAATGAACGAGGTGATGAAGGTACTTACCATTATGGCCTCTATTTTTATCCCTATTACGTTTATAGCAGGTGTTTATGGTATGAATTTCGACTATATGCCAGAATTACAATTTAAATATGGCTACTTCTATGTATGGGGGTTAATGCTTCTGGTTTTTGTTGGCTTACTAGTTTTTTTTAAAAGAAAGCGGTGGTTGTAATAATATGCAGCCACCTAATGTTTATTAATTTACAGGAAAAGATCCGAAGATAGATAACGGTCTCCTCTATCACAGACTATGGAAACAATGACCCCACTATCTAATGTTTCTGCCAATCGTATGGCAGCTGCGGCGGCGCCTCCACTGCTCATTCCAGCGAAAATTCCTTCCTCTTTAGCTAAGCGTTTGGTTACGTCTATAGCTTCCAATTCACTTACCTCCAGTACGGTATCTACCTTATTAGGGTCAAATATTTTAGGCAGATAGGCTTCCGGCCATTTTCGTATTCCTGGTATTTTGGCCTCATCAGTGGGCTGTACACCTACAATTTGGATTTTAGAATTCTGCTCTTTTAAATAGGTAGACGTCCCCATAATGGTTCCCGTAGTCCCCATAGATGATACAAAATGTGTGATTTCACCCTGGGTAGCATCCCAAATCTCTGGTCCGGTACTATTATAATGAGCTCTCCAATTGTCATGATTAGAAAATTGGTTGATCATATGGTAACCTTCCTCTTTTACTTTTAACTCTGCATAATCCCTTGCTCCTTCAATACCTACCTCTGCTGGGGTAAGGGTTACCTTGGCTCCATAGGCCCTCATTGTTTGAATTCGTTCTTTCGTAGAGTTTTCTGGCATCACCAACTCTATATTTAATCCATAGAGTCCGGCAATCATAGCCAAGGCTATCCCAGTATTTCCACTAGTGGCTTCAATTAATTTGGAAGTAGTGTTAAAATCGCCCCTTTCCAAACCAGCTTTTATCATGTTAAAAGCGGGCCGGTCCTTTACGCTGCCACCAGGGTTATGGCTTTCCATTTTAAAATATAGGGACACGTTGGGATTGGGATTGATATTTTTGGACAATACCAAAGGGGTATTCCCAATGGTGTCCAACAAGCTATGAGACATGTGGTGTAGTTTTTATTTTAATTTCTGGTGTGTGAAATACGGTGGAGTTGGCGGGTACAGAGTCGGTTATCCATGCGTTACCTCCAATTATAGAGTTTTTCCCTATAACCGTTTCCCCTCCGAGAATAGTGGCATTCGCATAGATGGTAACGTTATCCTCTATGGTGGGATGACGCTTCGTTTTTTGAAGATTCTTGGCTACATATAAAGCACCTAAGGTTACCCCCTGATAAATCTTAACTTTATCCATAATAACAGCGGTTTCCCCAATAACCACGCCTGTTGCGTGATCAATGAAAAATGACTTTCCTATTTTTGCCCCGGGATTTATATCCACTCCTGTTATTTTATGCGCATATTCCGTCATTAATCTGGGGACCAACGGAAATCCCTTCTTGTATAACTCATGGGCTAACCTATAGATGGCAACGGCATGGAAACCAGGATAGGCCAAATATACTTCCTCAATGGATAAGGAGGCGGGATCGCAATCTACGGTTGCTTGGGCGTCCAAATTTAATTTTTCAAGGACTTCTGGTAGTCGTTTAACGTAATGTTCCCAGACTTCCTTACATGGTTTATCTGTCTTCCAGCAAGCCAACTCTACCAATTCCTTAAAATCCTGCTCTAGAAGATCTAGGTTCTTTTCTACAGGAGTGTCAATATCGAACAAGGTATAAAACAGCCGATCCGTAAACTCTTCGGTTTTCTCCTTTAGAACAAAACGTAGGTTGGGTTGCTTTTTGTGTTGTTTAATATTTTTTATGATTACTGCTTTATCCATTTGCTAGTTTGATTGTAGAAACTCAAAATTAACTATTATTTCAAAACCCTTTGATGCCAAAAAGGTTAACTTTAGCACAAAGTTAACATCAAATGAGTCGTACACAACAGGCCGTAATTACGAAAGAAGTATTTCAATTTTTAGAAGACCTTACAAATAATAATTCTAGAGAGTGGTTTGCCGAACACAAAATAGTATTTAAAAAGCAGGAAGCTGTGGCCAAGGAGTTTTTCGCGCTCCTTAAAAATAGATTGGAACAACACGATGATATTGAAAAACTAAAGATGTTCCGTATTTATAGGGATGTGCGTTTTTCCAAAGATAAAACCCCCTATAAGACCCATTTTGCAGCCTCTTATTCACGTGCTGGACTCCATTTACGAGGGGGGTATTACGTACAGCTTACTCCAGGAAATTCTTTTTTGGCAGTTGGTTTCTGGAATCCCAATAAAGAGGATCTACTTAGAATAAGAAAGGAATTTGAACAAGATAGTTCAGAAATTAGGGCTATTATTAATCAGCCTACCTTAAAAGAGGTTTGGGGGGCCCTGCAAGGCGAAGCTTTAAAAACAGCCCCAATGGGTTTTGATAGGGAGCATGAAAACATCGATTTAATAAAAAGAAAGCAGTTTATCTTCCTTAGAAAGATAGAGGATAAGGAAGTTTTCTCCGATAACTTTATGAATCTCATTGATGATTCCTTCCAAAAAATACGGCCCTTCTTCAACTATATGAGCGAGGTTTTAACCACTAATCTCAATGGGGAATCCTTAATAGACCAAAATCATTAGACATAAGGTAAAGGCTGATGGTCAAATTGTTGTATCTGATCCTGCAATCGGGCAATGACCATATTCATCATCCTTTTATTTAGAGCAGATGAGTTTTGGATATATAACTCGTATTCCTCCTCTGTAAATTGCCCTATTAGGATGCCTTTTAGGGAATTTCTGAATTTAATGTCCTTTTGAATGGAATTTTCTATAAAAAGGAGTCGTTTCTCCGGACTTAGGTCATAAAAACCGTTCTTGTGTTTGGCAATGTAATTTTTAAGAACCAATACCAGCAAGGGGTTTTGCAATTTAAGGATTGGACGTAAGGTTTTATTTTGAAATTTCTCGCCCATACTCATATTTTCGGTTACTACAGCGTTGGGGAGTACTGGTCTAATCTCCAAAAGATAATGCGATCTATACTTCATAGCAAGGGTGTTTTTTATAAAGATAGGGTTAAACCTTGATGGGAAAAGGGTAGGAGCGTTATAGTTTTTAACGAGGTTGTAAACATTTAGGATAGGATAACTATCTAAAGCTTAACAAGCTTATTATTTTCTTAGTTATGTTCCCGACAAATCTTCATTACCAATAAAATAAGGAGGTGTAATTGAGCTATTTCTAAATCTCCATACTTTTCTTCCTTGCACTTCTCTTAAACTAATTACTTTACCTATTTTTAATAAAAAATTTGAAAAAATGAGATTTCACACAAGAAAATGGGTTAAACCAGAAGATTTAAATGCTAATAATACCTTATTTGGAGGGAGGCTTTTGGCGTGGATAGATGAAGAAGCCGCTCTATATAGTATTATTCAATTAGAGAATAAGCGGGTAGTAACTAAATATATGTCGGAAATTAACTTCACTAGTACCGCTTTAACGGGCGACATTGTTGAAATAGGTATAGAAGTGGTTAAATTTGGAAAAACTTCCTTAACTCTAAAATGTGAAGTCCGAAATAAGATGAACAGGGAAACTATAATTACTGTAGATAATATTATTATGGTAAATTTAGGGGATGACGGGAAACCCAAACCACATGGAAAAACCAAAGTAGAATATGTAAGGGATCGTTTATCCTCTTAACAATAAATTTTATTCTGATGCTGTAAATAATACATAAGGATGAGGCTTAACGCTCACCTTCATCTGAAATGAGTTTTTTATATATCGATGTATAAAAAGGGTTGAACTTTTACTTAAAGTCCAACCCTTTTTGTTTTATTCTTCCACCTTTTATGGGATAATGCTATTTAATTATTAGAGCTAGCTTCAGCCACTTTCTGAACCTCATCCATTACCCTTAGTAGGTTTTCTCCCCAGAGTTTAGCAATTTCTTCTTTGGTATATCCTCTTTTCACCAATTCTAGCGTCACATTTTTGGTTTCCGAGGCGTCGGCCCACCCAATGATTCCTCCGCCACCATCAAAGTCAGAACTAATACCTACATGGTCTATTCCTATTAAATCTACCATATAATCTACATGGTCTACAAAATCGGCTACACTAACACCTTCAGGAGCATTTGGATCCTTGGCGGCCTTAGCCTTGGCAATTTCTACTACTGTGGGATAGTGTTTTCTATAATTGGCTCGCTCTTCTTCCGATAAGCCAGACAATTGCCATCTCTCATACCAATTTACACCTAGAGAATCTGCTACCTGTCTATTTAGATTTCTGGTATAGTCACGGTGTGCTTCGTTCTTTTCCGTATGAAGGTAGGCGCTAAAAGCAACGGTTTGTACCACCCCGCCATTTTCTTTTATCATTAATAACTGCTCGTCATCTAGGTTTCTACTATGATCACATAGTGCCCTAGCGGAAGAATGTGAAGCAATTAGTGGAGCCTTGGACAAGGCTATCATTTGTTTCATGGCCTCCGCGGAAGGATGTGATACATCTATCATTATCCCCAACCTGTTCATTTCTGCCACCGCTTGCTTGCCTAGTTCGCTTAAGCCATTATGGAGCCATACGTTGTCTGATTCCCCAGTATTAGAATCACAAAACTGACTGTGTCCGTTGTGGGAAAGGGATATATATCTAGCCCCCATATTGTAATAATTTTCAAATTCGGATAAATCCTCCCCTATGGGATAGGCATTTTCTACCCCAATCATGGCCACTTTTTTTCCCGAAGCAACAATTCTTCTTACATCCTCGGTATTGTAGGCCAGCTCTATTTCATCTGGTGCAATCTCGTTGCAAAGCTTATGAATAGCATCAAATTTTGACAGGGCGTTCTCCTTGGCCTTGGCATAGCCTTCAGCATTTAATTCTCCTTGACCGGTATATACAATTAACCAAGAAACATCTACGCCTCCTTCTTTCAATTTTGGTAGGTTTACCTGATTGTCTAACCGCTGCGTATAATTAACGGTGTCTGTAAAGTTGGCAACATTGATATCTATATGGGTATCAATGGTAATTACCTCGTCATGAATTTTCAAGGCTTTTTCTTCCAGGGAAACTTCTTTTTCCACTTGTTTCTCCTTACAGCCTACTATAGCCAGTAAGCATAATAGTCCGATTGTTTTTTTCATAATAATTTGGTTTAAGACCTACAAATAACGCCAATTGAAAACACAAAACGAAACCTAGGGAACATTTAATTGGGAGCATAAAGGGCTCCTAGAGTTTTAATTTTTCTTCCTTTGCAACCTGGGGCAACAATAGGACTAGTTCTAGGGAAAACCCCATAATGAGAACCTAAATAGAATGGGGTTAATTTACGAGTAGTAGGCAATACATGGTGTGGAGTAATAGGATGAAAAGGTTGCATATTCCCATTGTTAGAAGCTGTTATGATGGCTAAAATGAGGCCCTAATACCTTAATGGGGATCGGTTACCTTGGAGATAATGTATAAGGGAAGTACAATTGACAACAGAAAATGGCATTTTCACCACATTTCAATTGAAGTATTGTGGAATAGTGATATGTTTACTATAGTAATAATCAACCTAAACCTAGTATTAACAAAAACCTGTCTTACCATGCTCTATGACACCTACGGAGAAGAATACCTAGCATTTCTTCAGGATTTAAATGAAATTTTAAGCTTAAATGAGTTGGTAGAACTAGACTATATGTAGTTTAGCGCCACATTAAATCTAAAACCCCCTTATTATGGCAAATCAACATTATGACAATGCAGCCTATATGGACTTTATTGATGATTTAAACCAAATTTTATCGGATTTCAATATCAGAAACTTAACCAACCTGTAGTTGAAAAAAAAGACTATCTAAAAAAGAGCTAGTGGTACCTTGAGGGGGAGCGCCGTTGGAAGATACATTCTTCACTGGCATAAATTAAATCCTCTTTTAAACCGTAGTAATAGCTTATCTTCTTTAGATAGTCTTTTGTATTAAAGCATTATCCTAGGTAGGCTTTCAGCATTTTGTTTCTTGAGTTATGGCGTAGTTTTCTAATTGCCTTTTCCCTAATCTGCCGTACTCTTTCCCTTGTAAGATCAAATGTAAGACCAATTTCAGCTAAGGTCATGGATTGTTGATCTCCAATACCGTAATACAATTTAATAACATCCGCTTCCCTAGGGGAGAGGGTATCTAATGCTCTATTGATTTCGATATTTAGGGATTGTAACAATAATTTCTTGTCTGGCTTTGGCGATTCCCCAGATCGCAATACGTCGTATAGATTAGAGGTTTCACCTTCCTTCAACGGAGCGTCCATAGATACGTGTCTTCCAGAAATTTTTATGGACTGTTCCACTTCGGCGATAGTCATATCCAATTCCTTAGCAATTTCGTCTGCAGATGGTGGACGTTCATGGGCTTGTTCCAAATAGGAAAAAGTCCTTTTAATTTTATTGATAGAGCCAATTCTGTTTAACGGCAGTCTTACCACTCGCGACTGTTCTGCCAGTGCTTGTAGAATTGCCTGTCTAATCCACCAAACAGCATAGGAAATAAATTTAAATCCACGGGTTTCATCAAACCTTTTAGCCGCTTTCACTAATCCTAAATTTCCCTCGTTGATCAAGTCGGGCAAGGTTAGCCCTTGATTCTGATATTGTTTTGCCACCGAAACAACAAACCTTAGGTTTGCAGTGGTCAATTTTTCCAACGCCAATTGATCCCCATTTCTGATTCTTTGAGCCAATTCTACCTCTTCATCGGCCGTAATTAAATCAATCTTACTGATATCCTGCAGATACTTATCCAATGATTTTGACTCCCTATTGGTAACCTGCTTGATAATCTTTAGTTGCCTCATATATATCTGTCTTAAAAATTAAGCTGTTAATCTCTCATGATACGTTATTATTACCTATATTCCAAGTATTTAGGGGGTGTATATGCTAATTTGTGACAACTTTAAGAGTTTGATGCGTTATATCATCATTTTTTTTGCTAATTTCCTTTCTTGTGCAGTTTACAATACCAAAAAGATTCTCTTAATTTGTACGAAATCAATTTGTGATTAATGAGCAAAAGAGCATTGACAAAGTATTTGTCTGAATTAAATAAAGAGGAGCTAGAGCTGCAGGTGATGGATTTATACACTAGGTTTCCCATCGTTAAGGAATATTACAACTTTGTATTTAATCCTAGGGAAGATAAGTTGTTGCAAGACGCTAAAATAAAAATCTCTAATGAGTACTTCCCTCAGAAGAGAAGGCGGGCCAAGGCAAGGAGGTCTGTAGCCCATAAATTCATCAAACACTTTATCACTTTAGGCGTAGATCCGCCTATTACTGCCGATCTTATGTTGTATAATTTGGAAATTGCACAAACCTTTTCCATGCAAAACAATTTGCCATTGGCTTTCTATAAGAGTATGGAGAAATCTTTTAACGAATTGGTTCAGTATATCTCTATCAATGGGTTGTTACCCGAATTTAAAGAGCGCATTGTGGGGTGCTATCGTTTTGTTGAGGAAAATGAATGGCCCTTATTAGAAGATTTTTCCAAAAGCTTAGACATTCTAGATTAAATAATTAGGGCCGTTGGCCATGATGGAAAGAGCAATCTGCTTACCGTTTCCATCAAATCATAATTAAGTCATGCCCCAGTTTTATAAGGTATCAACCTTACCTCCATTCCTTCTCCTTTCTTAAATTAGATGATTTAGGAATCATTTTTTTGAGTAACTTCTATTTTTTCTAGGTTAAAATCGACCTCATTACGGATGTTTTGCCTCAATAATTTCATACAAGGTCAAAAAACGCTTAATTTTGGAAGATTTGAGTTTTTTCAACAATAAAATTACATGCCAATTTGGAGATTGCTAAAAAGAATATAGATAAAACACTTTATGATTACCAAGAGGAGGATCTTGAAAAGATATTTGACTGTCTAGATGCCTCCCCGCCAGATTTCAACCTCCTGTACCAGTTGCCAACGGGTGGGGGGAAAACCGTTATTTTTTCCGAAATAGCGAAAAGATATATTCAGAAACACCACAAGAAAGTGGTGGTTCTTACCCATAGAATAGAGTTGAGCAATCAAACTTCAAGGATGCTGCATGGCTTTGGGGTTAAGAACAAGATTATTAACAGTGAGGTAAAGGAACTGCAAGATCAAGATCAATTTATGTGTTTTGTAGCCATGGTGGAAACCCTTAACAATAGGCTACAAGAAGATAAGGTGAAAATAAATGATATTGGATTGGTTATTATAGATGAGGCCCACTACAATTCGTTTAGAAAGCTTTTTAAGTACTTTAAAAACTCCATTATCTTAGGGGTTACTGCTACACCGCTGAGTTCTAATATAAAACTACCTATGAAGGACCACTATCAGAAATTGATTGTGGGAGAATCTATTCCTTCTCTAATTGAAAAGCAGTTTTTGGCTAAGGCCAATATGTATAATTATGACGTAAGCCTTAAAAGTTTAAAACTAGGGATTAATGGCGATTATACCGTAAAATCCTCAGATGAACTTTATGGAAACCACAATATGCTTTCTAAATTGGTGAACGCCTATGAGGAAATTGCCAAGGGTACCAAAACACTTATTTTTAACAACGGTATTAGCACCTCTATTTACGTATATGAAACCTTTAAAAAAGCGGGCTATAATATTCGGCACCTAGACAATAAATGTAGTGCTTCGGAGAGAAAGGAGATCCTTAAATGGTTTTCCAAGACCCCAGATGCCATTTTAACCTCGGTAAGTATTCTTACCACTGGTTTTGATGAGCCTACTGTAGAGACCATTATATTGAACCGAGCTACAAAATCGCTCACCTTATATTTCCAAATGATCGGTAGGGGGTCTAGGGTACTGCCTAACAAAAACGAATTTAACGTGATAGATATGGGGAATAACGTTGCAAGGTTTGGCCTTTGGAATGCCCCTATAGATTGGCAGGAGATATTTCATTTTCCCGATTTCTATTTAGAAAACATTAAGAATGATGAGGAAATAGAGCGTGATTTTGTGTATGAAATGCCGCCCGAAATAAAAAAGCTTTTTAGAAACTCTAAAAACATCGATTTTGATGTTAAGGCAGAATACAAACGCATCTTTGCCCAAGGGAAAAAGTCCAAGACCGTGCTAGAAAATAGTATAGAGCAACACGCTACCATTTGTGTGGAAAATAGTGAAGATGTATTCGATGCCCGTATGCTGGCCAAGGAACTAAAGGAGGAGATTGCCTATAGGGTGAGGCAATATTCGTATTGTATTATGAACAATACAAAGAACTATAAGGAATGGCTAGAAGAGGATTACCAACGTAAACTGCGTTCTCGCATTTCTCAGAAATTTGCCCAAAAAATATAGAGCACCTCTAGTTAAATGAAAAAAGACTTATTGATTATTGGGTATGTTTGGCCAGAGCCAAACACTACCGCTGCCGGCGGTAGAATGCTCCAGTTAATTCACTTTTTTTTGAAAGAGGGGTATAAAATTACCTTTGCCAGTACGGCCGCTAAAAGTGAATACTCCTTTAATTTGGAATCTTTAGGGATAGATAGGGAGGAAATACAACTGAACGATCCCAGTTTCGAAACATTTATAACAACTCTTAATCCTAACATTGTCCTTTTTGATCGCTTTATTACCGAAGAACAATTTGGATGGAAAGTGGCCCAACAGCTGCCCAATGCGCTAAGAATCTTAGATACCGAAGACTTACATTCCTTACGAGCGGCCAGGGAACAAGCACATAGGAAAAAAATCGACTTCTCGGAAGGGGATTGGTTAGAAATGGAAATCACCAAAAGGGAAATAGCTAGTATATACAGGTCCGATCTCAGTCTCATTATCTCTCACTATGAAATGGAGCTTCTAGAAGAAGTAGTTAAGGTGAGTGCAGACATCCTTCTTCATCTACCCATGATGTTTCAGACCATAGAAAATCAAGATCGTGCCCAGTGGCTGGATTTCAATGATAGGTCAGACTTTATTTGTTTGGGAAATGGAAAGCACGCTCCAAATGTTGATGCAATTAAACGGCTAAAGAAGGAAATATGGCCTTTAATACGTAAAAAACTTCCCAATACCAGTCTATATATCTACGGAGCCTACATGCCTATAGGAATTTCGCAATTGCACAAACCTAAAGAGGGGTTTTATATTATGGGACATGCCAAAGACAGTAGGGAGGTGGTATCTAAATCCCGACTAAATCTGGCTCCCATTAGTTTTGGTGCTGGTATTAAAGGAAAGCTTTTAGAGGGAATGCGCTGTGGTACGCCAAGCATCACCACTTATATTGGTGCCGAAGGAATTTGCAAGGATTTACCCTGGAGCGGAACAATCGCCAAGGATGATCTTTCATTTGCCGAGGCTGCTATTGACCTATATAGCAATAAATTGAAATGGGAGGAGGCGCAGGAGAATGGGGTGGCTATAATTAATACGTTTTATGATAAAAAACTCCTTCAAAAGCGATTGTTAACAAGGATTTGTCAAATAGAGCTGAATTTAAAGAATCATCGGGCACAGAATTTTATTGGGTCTATGTTATGTCATCATAGTATGGCCAGCACCAAATATCTTTCCAAATGGATAGCGGAGAAAAATAAAAAGGTTTAAATAGGTATCAAGCTATCCTTATTACCGCCTAGTGGTTTGTGAAAGTGTATTATCTTTGAAAAATATTAAACCAATGTAATCATGCAAAATAAAATCGACTGGAAAGTCGCAAAGGAATTTGAGGATATCACCTATAAAAAATGTGGCGCGGTAGCAAGAATAGCATTTAACAGACCTAATGTAAGGAATGCATTTAGGCCTAAAACTACCAGTGAGCTATATCAAGCTTTTTATGATGCTCAGGAAGACGCTAGTATCGGGGTAGTTCTTCTTTCGGCCGAAGGTCCGTCTACCAAGGACGGAGTTTATTCTTTCTGTAGCGGTGGAGATCAAAAGGCAAGGGGACACAAGGGCTACGTAGGAGAGGATGGAATGCATCGTTTAAATATATTGGAAGTACAACGGTTAATTCGTTTTATGCCAAAAGTAGTTATAGCCGTTGTCCCAGGTTGGGCAGTTGGAGGCGGACATAGTTTGCATGTTGTATGCGATTTAACCTTGGCTAGTAAGGAACATGCCATCTTTAAACAGACCGATGCCGATGTTACCAGTTTCGATGGAGGGTATGGATCGGCTTATTTGGCAAAAATGGTGGGACAGAAAAAGGCTAGGGAAATATTTTTCTTAGGACGCAACTACTCCGCGCAGGAAGCCTACGAGATGGGAATGGTAAACGCTGTGATTCCTCACGACGAATTGGAGGATACCGCCTATGAATGGGCCTTAGAAATCTTGGAGAAATCACCCACTTCTATAAAGATGCTGAAGTTTGCTATGAACCTTACCGATGATGGAATGGTAGGGCAACAGGTATTTGCAGGTGAGGCTACTAGATTGGCTTATATGACAGAGGAGGCCAAAGAAGGAAGGGATGCATTTTTGGAAAAAAGAAAACCCAATTTCGGAAAAGATAATTGGATTTCATAACCCTTGAGGTTTAGTTAATTACAATAAAAAAAAGAGCCCCTCCCTTAGGAGTAGGCTCTTTTCCGAGAACACTACATGAAAATGAAAGCTGCTTATCGTTAGCTTCCCTACCAAAGTAGGCTACAATTCCACTTTTTGAAAGAAATTGTTGTCAAAAGGTGAAAGTCTGTGGTGTAATGAGAGAAAACTGATAGTTCACAAAAAATAAAGGAAAATGGCATTTAAAAAATTACTGCCCCCATTAAACGAAGCCTTGGAGCGCTTAGAGGTTACCTCCCCAACGGAATTTCAAAAAAAAGTACTCCCTAAAATTAAGGGAGGGGCCAATTTATTTGGGATTGCGCCAGACGGAGCAGGGAAAACTACCGCCATGATCATTGGAACATTGCAAAAACTTAACTGCGATCAATTTGAGGATGCTCCTCGTGCCTTAATACTTGTAAAGGATAAAGCTGCTGTTCTGGCGTTGCAAGAGGCGTTTGAGCGGTTTACTTTTCGGATGGATCTGAGGGTTTACTCCGTGTATGAAGAAATGCACATAGATACGCAGCGAAGCGAAATTTTTGCAGGTACCGATATTGTAATTGCAACTCCAAAGAGATTAAACAAGCTGTTTTATCTCAACGGTATTAACCTGGGTAGTTTAAAACTATTCATGGTAGACGATGCTGAATTTTTATCGAATCCCAAGGAGTTTTCTTTTATGGCACGAATTCCGGAAAGCTTAAATCGCTGTCAATATGCTATTTTCTCCTCTGAACGACATAAGCGTATGGAACGGATGCAGGAGCTATTTATGCCAAACGCCCAATTTATTGAACAAAAAAGTTAGAGGGAAGCAGAGGTCTCAATAGAAGCCCTTATTATATATAGTGAATAACTAAAAAGAGCCTTATCTGTAAAGACAAGGCTCTTTTACGAGAACACTATATGAAAATGAAAAATCTTATTTTTTAACTACATTGTGAATATAGGTTTCAATCCCATCTATATTGAAATAATGTTGCGTAAGCACCTAAAATGATGGTGAAAATGCCATTTGCTGTGGTGAGTGATTCTAAAACAGGCGTAAGCACTCAACATTTTCCATCTTTTTTAAGTAGGTTGTTTCTAATTATACCCTGCCTTCAGAGCGAAACTCCCGAATACCATTAACAATTTTTATTCTATTAAGGACCATTTTGACCTAGAAATAAATAGAGGTGCTAGTGCAACGGCTACCTCCTTCTCTATTTAAAAGCGGTTTCTAGCTAATAGGACTTTTTGTAGTCTGAAATAACTATAAACTACTTTGATTTTTAATGAGTTAAGAAAGATTCCCTAAAACTGGAATGATTTTGTAGTTTTAACCACAGCAAAATGATAAATACTATGCGATATATAATTTTGAGTATTGGGGCTCTGCTAATGATGTCCTGTGCAGTAAAAAGGGAAATTGTAGACACGCCCATTATTTTTAACGATGAACGCAAAGCCCTTAGCTTGGAGTATTTATCAGAAAGGTATGGATTGGATCAGAATGAACCTACCATAGTCCCCAAAATGGTAGTGCTACATTGGACGGTAATCCCTACGCTGGAAAAATCGTTTCAGGCTTTCAACAACCCTAAATTACCCAATTGGCGGCCCGAAATTGCTTCGGCAGGTGCCTTAAATGTATCTGCCCATTTTTTGGTAGATCAGGATGGTACTATTTATCGGTTAATGCCAGAAACGGTAATGGCAAGGCATGTGATAGGGCTTAACCACTGTGCTATAGGGGTAGAAAATGTAGGAGGAACCAAGGAGAAAAAACTAACTAAGGCGAAGTTGAAATCTAACATATGGTTGGTTCAATATTTAAAAGAAAAATACGACATCGATTATGTAATCGGGCATTTAGAATACACTCTTTTTGAAGAAACTCCGCTCTGGTTGGAGAAAAATGCCGACTATCGCACCATTAAAACAGACCCTGGTGACAAATTTATGAAAAGAGTAAGAAGAGGCACAAAATCACTTAATCTAAAATCATTACCCAACACTAAATAATACCATGAAAAAAAAATTCTACTGTATCAGTATCTTGACGATTTTTACTTTTTTTTCTGTCCTGGGGCAGGAAAGAGATATTACTGATAAGCTCTTCTCTAGCTATGAAAATTATAAGGAACCTTCCCTAGGCGAAAGACGTATAAAACATGCGGACATTCAGCCTCTTATCGCCAAGATAGGGGAGGACCCAAGGTTTGAAGTCCGTAAAGTAGGGAAGTCCATAGAGGGTAGAAGTCTTTCCTTGATAAGTGTAGGGACAGGTAGTACTAATGTCTTCTTATGGTCGCAAATGCATGGAAACGAACCAACGGCAACCCAAGCTATTTTTGACATCCTTAATTTTTTGGCCAGTGACGACCTACGGTCCGAAAAAGAGGAGATTCTTAAGAATTTAAAACTTCATTTTTTGCCCATGTTAAACCCTGATGGAGCTGAAAAATATAATCGCAGAAATGCCTTGGGGATAGATATTAATAGGGACGCCTTAATGCTACAGTCCCCGGAAGGGGAGACCTTAAAAAGGGTTCGCGACAGTTTAGATGCTAGATTTGGCTTTAATTTGCACGATCAAAGTACTTATTACAATGCAGAGCGTACCGATAAGCCTGCTACGATATCCTATTTAGCACCAGCATTTAATTATGAAAAGGATATTAACCAGGTACGAGGAGACGCCATGAAGGTAATTGTCTTTATGAATCGCATTATCCAAAAATATGCCCCTGGACAGGTAGGTAGGTACAATGATGATTTTGAGCCTAGAGCCTTTGGGGATAATATCCAGAAATGGGGAACCAGTGCTATTTTAATCGAATCTGGAGGCTTTAAGGACGATGTGGAGAAACAGTTTATAAGGAAGTTAAATTATGTTTCCATCCTTTCAGCAATTTATACCATAGCCAAAGAAACCTACAGGGAAATTCCCCTAACGGAGTATGAGGAGATTCCGCAGAACGATAGAAAGTTATTCGATCTTAAGTTAAGAGGGGTTAGCTATGAGTTATTGGGTATGAAATATACCCTGGATATTGGTATCCATCGCTTAGAAGTGGATAACGCCAGCAATAGTGATTTTTATTACAGCAGTAGGGTAGCAGACCAGGGGGACCTCTCCACCTTCTATGGTTACGATGTTTTGGAAGCGGAAGGCTATACTATTAAACCAGGTAAAGTATATACGGACACCCTGCAGCACATCAAAGAACTGGACCAATTAAAAGTTAAGGATCTTTTAAAAGCGGGATATACCTACGTTCGCGTCAATAGCATCCCAAAAGACAAACCCTTTGGGCAATACCCTATTCATATTCTAGGTCCCAAGTACCAGCTGCCAAATTTTAATTTGCAAGTGGGAATTAACCCCACCTTTTTATTGGAAAAGAATGGAAATATAGAATATGCGGTGATCAATGGCTTCCTAATAGATCTAAATACTGGGGAAGGAGAGGTCAAAAATGCCTTGATATATAGATAGGTTACTACTTTTATTTCCCTCAGGCTTGTAAGAGAACCTATGATCTAGAAAATAATTCTGGAAAAGCATAAAAAAAGGGAGGATGCGCAAAGCGTCCTCCCTACTTAATTTGGTATAATTTAATTTAGATACTTTCTGAGTCCAACAAGGCAAAGAATTTGTCTAAATTAGGAATGATAACTATTCTAGTGCGTCTGTTTTTAGCTCTATTTTCTTTGGTGTCGTTATCTACCAAAGGCAAATAGCTACTTCTCCCTGCAGCAATTAAATTAGCCGGATTCACTTTGTATTTATCCTGCAACAATCTTACTACGGAAGTGGCTCTTTTTACACTAAGATCCCAGTTGTCCTGAAACATAGCCGTATTAATGGATCTAGAATCGGTATGACCTTCTACCATAACTTCCATACTGGGTTCGGAGTTGATCACTTCTGCAAGCTTCCCTAAAATAGAATGGGCTTTGTTGCTTACTCTGTAGCTCCCTGTATTAAACAATAGCTTATCGGAGATATTGATCATCACTACCGTTTTGTTGATATCCACTACCACATCGTCTTCCTCATCGGAGATAGATTGTTTTAGGTTGTAGGAAATTGCAAGGTTAATAGAGTCTTCCAACGTTTTTGCTTCAGCCAATAAGCTTGGATCTACCTTGGCTAGGGTAGCTCTCATTTTAGCTTTGGTATTGTTGCTCATTACAGCAACATCACCAACGGGTGTAAGTTGCGCATCGTTTAGTTCTTGTAAAGAATTTATTTTTTCGTTGTATTCGGTAACCCTTGCTTCAATTTTGGCCATTTTAGATTGTAGCTCCTCTTTTTCCACCTGTGTTTTCATTAAAACACTTTTTGTATTGGAAAGGTCACTTTCCAAGGCTACATACTTTTTTTTGGATACACAGGAAGCTAGTACTGCTGTTCCCAATACACCTACTAAGATCGTCTTTTTCATTTTACTTAATTAAAGTTTACAAATTGTTCTCTGTCTAGTTATACGTACACTTTGCCAAAATAGTTGTTGGACTTGGCGTAAAATCGGACAAAAAAATAGGGCATCGTTCTAATTACATGCCCTATTTCTTGAGTATCAGTAAACTAATGCGCTATTATTTGCAACCTCCGGTAAAGCCTTTTGCGTTAAATTTTGTCTGTACCGCTCCATGTCTGTTACCACTTTCCACTTTTATGGCCAAATTATTCTCTCCACTTCCATCTCGTTTTGGACTACAGTACTCAAAAAGATAGAAGCTATTGGCCCTTTCGGAAACACGATCTGATATTTCGTTAAAGGTAGTTTCCAGCTCCTCTTTATCCCTGGCAAATACACTATAGGTCTTTCCAATACTTTTAAGAACGGTAGGTTCTATCTCATCCCCAAGACCAATACTGAAAAACGCGATGTTTTTATTAGCACCATTCACCTTTTGAAGTGCCGCGTTTTGGGTGTAACGTGCCGCTTGGTCCGATCCATCCGTGAATATAACTACGGAAGCTGCTCCAATCTTATTGTTGGTATTGCTATCCTTTAAAAGTTTTTCGGCAATGTCCGTCGATTTTATTACTGCGCCATAAAGATCGGTGGATGGATCCTTACTAATGTCTTTGGTAATACCATCGATAGAACTGATCAAGTCTTGCCTCACATGGGTCAAAGGAGTTAGGGAATGAAGCTTATCCTCTCCATTAAACCAATAGATAGCCATTTTAATAGCCTCAGAATCTTCAGTAGGCATTGTATTATTGATAAAGCTGATGGAGGCTTGCTTCAACTCTTCCAAACTATTATCCAATACACTATTACTTAAATCGAGCACCAAAACAGTATTATTGGAAAAAATCTGTGTGTTAGGGGAGATCCGAGCAAAAGATTCGGAGGTAGAAATGGTATTGAAACAAGCATCGTTCCTTCCTTGTTCGTAAATAGTAAACTGATTGGCCTCTAAGCCTGCCACCGGTTTTCCTTCAGTATCGGATACCCTGAAGAAAATAGAGATCTTTCCTGGGAGGGTAGTGTATTGATCCTGAATTGATAGCACCAATTCCCCATCCTCTAGATTTAAACAATCATCTACGGGCTTCCCCAGGCCTAGGTCACCACTAACCTCATCTTCTCCCGGGTTTACTCCGTATCTAACATCATCATCCGCATTTCCGCAGGATATAAACAAGGCTATAATAAAGCTTATAGCAGCAATTTTAGTGTAAAATTTCATTTTCAAATACATATTAGGTTCATCTAGCACAACGATCAAAATTATTTAAAATTATAATCGAATAAAAATACGGTGTTAATAATTGTTAAGACGATTATTCGCATAATTTTTTGTAGCTTACATACACAATGGCGGTATGTCTTAACTACAAGGCCATACCTTCTGTAGCGATAAGCTAAAGCTAAATAATTGATCAACCTGTCCTTATGATGTAACGGAAGACTATTTTTAATGATTGGGGTAATTTCACCAGTACATTGCTGGACATTAAATCATGGACCAACTATGGAAATACATTATTGTACCGACTATGATGAAATGAGTCAACGCGCCTGCGACCGATTAATAACTGTACTAAAAGATAAACCGAATACCCTTCTTTGTCCCACAAAGGGAGCTTCTCCCATGGGATTCTACCGCCAACTAGTAGCCCATTACAAAAAGGATCCGCATATATTTAAGGAATTAGCCATTATTAAACAAGACGAATGGGGCGGTATTCCAGCTTCCGATCCCAATTCCTGTGAAACCTATCTAAAGACCCTTCTTATAGAGCCTTTAGGGATTTCTGAGGATAGGTACATCTCGTTTGAAAGCAGTCCTGTAGATGCCAAAAAGGAATCGAACCGGATGGATAATGAAATACAGGAAAGGGGCCCTATAGACGTGTGTATTTTGGGGATGGGAAAAAATGGTCATCTAGGGTTTAATGAACCAGCAAAACATCTTATTCCACATTGTCATATTGCAGAACTAAGTCCCACCTCCCTTATGGGCAGCATGACAAAAAACATGACCCACCCACCAAATTATGGACTTACATTGGGAATGGCAGCAATTCTGCAATCCAAGGAAATCATATTTCTGCTTAGCGGTGAAGGCAAAAAAGAAGCCATTAAAGAGCTATTAAAAAAAGAAGTTACGCCATACTTGCCAGCCTCCTTTTTATGGCTGCATCCCAACGTACATTGTTATTTGGATAGGGATAGCGTACAATGGGAGGGAACACCTTACAACAATAAGTAGAAATTATGCCATATATAAGAATCTGTTAAATTGGTTATTTTTATTTTTAAATTTGGTAACTTGTAAGGTATTGATGAAAACTAACTAAATAAAAGCTATGCCAACTATCAACATAACAGTAAACGGAACCCCCCAGAGTATAAATGTAGCAGGTGACACCCCTTTACTTTGGGTGCTACGGGATCATTTAAATTTAGTAGGCACAAAGTTTGGTTGCGGAATAGCCCAATGTGGTGCTTGTACTGTTCATATGGACGGGAATGCCGTTAGGAGTTGTTCCCTGCCCATATCTAGTTTAGACGGAAAAGAAATAACTACTATAGAAGGCTTGTCCCAAAATGGCGATCATCCGGTTCAATTGGCTTGGAAAGAAGTTGATGTACCCCAATGTGGCTACTGTCAGGCCGGACAGATTATGACCGCCTCTGCATTTTTAGGTAAAAACTCGAGTCCGGACGAAGAAGAAATAAAAACTGCAATGCACGGAAACATTTGTAGATGTGCCGCTTATAGCAGAATTCAAAAGGCGGTAGCACTAGCAGCCAGTAAAATTGGTTAAATTCAAGATACGGCAATTGTTAATTCTTGCGCAATCAATAACTTCAAAATCATAGATCCTTTTTAACCAGGGGATATAAATCTAAGCACTATGTCAAAATCTGCAATATCATTTAATAGAAGGGACTTTATTAGAACGTCTTCCCTAGCTAGTGGCGGACTCCTAATAGGTTTCAACCTTTTTACGGCCTGTAAGCCTAAAGTAAAACCGCCCATAGACATATCACAACTTAATTTCAATGATTTTAATGCCTATATAAAAATTGCAGACAATGGTGCCGTAACCATTTTTGCTCCCAATCCAGAAATTGGGCAGGGGGTAAAAACGGCTATGCCTATGCTAATTGCGGAGGAATTGGATGTGGCATGGAAAAATGTATACGTACAACAGGGAATATTGGATACTGAAAACTATACCCGCCAACTCGCTGGAGGGAGTCAATCTATCCGACTTGGTTGGGATCCCTTAAGACAGACAGGGGCCACAGCAAGACAAATGTTGGTAAATGCCGCTGCTGCTAGATGGGGAGTAGATCCATTCACTTGTACAACCTCCGAAGGAGTAATTACCAATAGCCAAGGGGAAACCTTGGGATATGGCGACGTAGTAAAAGACGCAGCCCTGTTGGAGGTGCCAGAAAACGTTACCCTAAAAGATTATAAGGACTTCAAAATTATTGGAACCGATGCTCCTAATGTGGACCTAGACGCCATTATTACCGGGAAACCACTGTTTGGTCTAGATTATAAGGTAGATGGGATGGTATATGCAGCAGTGTTAAGACCACCTGCTTTTGGTCAGCAATTGGAATCCTTTGATGATACAGCTGCAAGAGCAATGCCGGGAGTTATAGATGTAATCAGAATAGGAGAGAAGGCGAAACAATTAACTTCTGGCGAAAGTAATAACTGGACCGTGGCCTTAGCAAATAGCGACAAAGTGGTTGTTATTGCAAAAACTACTTGGGAAGCCCTTAAGGCCAAGGAAGCTATAAAAGCAAAATGGATTAAAAACACCCCTTTGGAAAGTACGGAATATCAGGACAAACAACTTCTAGGATTGTTAGATGGGAAAAAATTTGAGACCTTAAGGAAAGACGGCGATATAAATAAAGCATTTGCCCAAGCCGATCAGATTCTTGAGCGTACCTACGAGTCTCCTTTCTTGCCCCATAACTGTATGGAGCCTATGAATTACTTTGCCAATGTTACCGATGAAAAAATTCATTTGGTGGGTCCGGTACAAACCCCTGAGTTCGCTGCCACCGCTGTAGCTGGTATGTTGGGAAGGGATGTAAAGGATGTGCATCTAGAAATGACCCGTATGGGAGGCGGATTTGGAAGAAGGCTGTATGGCGATTTCGTTTATGAAGCAGCAGAAATTTCCAATGCTATTAAGAAACCGGTTAAGTTGATCTATTCTAGGGAAGATGATATGACAGCCGGAACCTATCGCCCTGCAATAAAATATAGAATAAAGGCGGCTATTAAAGATGGAGCGGTTACTGCCTATTATTTAAAGGAAGCTGCTATCAATGCAAATATGTACGGATTAATTCCCAATTTCTTTCCTGCAGGGGCCATAGATAATTACCAGGTAGATGTTGCCAATTATAAGAGTAATATTACTACGGGGGCATGGAGGGCGCCTTACACCAATTTCTTGGCGTTTGCAGAGCAAAGCTTCTTTGATGAATTGGCAGAAACCATGGAGGTAGACCCTATACAATTGCGATTAGATCTTTTGCAAAAAGTAAAGGGCACTACCGACCAGCGTATAGAGTATTCGCCGGAACGCTTAGCAAATGTTATTAATGTAGCCGTTGAGAAATCCGGGTGGGGAAAAAAGGAAGCTGGAATCTATCAAGGATTTGCCTCCTATTATTGCCATAATTCACATGTTGCCGAGGTGGCAGATGTAGCAATAGAAAATGGAATTCCCGTTGTAAAGAAAGTAACTTGTGTAGTAGATTGCGGGATAGTCGTAAATCCACTAGGGGCCATTAACCAGATTGAAGGTGGCGTAATAGATGGTGTTGGCCATGCAATGTACGGGGATTTGGAGTTTTTGGATGGAAAACCCAATTCACAAAACTATGATAGCTATCGTTTAATAAGAATGCGGGAAGTACCTGTAGTAGAAACACATATGATTAAGAGTGATGTAGCTCCCACAGGTTTGGGAGAGCCCACTTTACCACCAGCTGGAGCTGCAGTAGCTAACGCTTTAAAGGCTGCAACAGGTAATAGATTTACCGCGCAGCCATTTTCAAAATTCCCGGAACTAATGAAAGTCCCGGAAAAATCAATTATTGGTTAAAATGACGATATTACTTTTTGGAATTACCAAGGACATCGTAGGTAGTGCTACTTTATCCATGCCTAGTTCCAGTGAATTTGGTGCAAAAGACACCAAAACCGTTAAAGAATTAAAAGATTATTTGGGTAAAATGTACCCGGAATTAAATAAATTATCCTCTTTGGCCGTTGCGGTAAATAATTCCTATGCGGATGATGATACTATTATCAATAGTTTTGATGAAATTGCCCTCATTCCGCCAGTAAGTGGGGGATAAGAAAAAAGCAAATACATGTTAATAGATAATCATAATAGGAAAATCAATTATTTACGGCTGGCAGTTACAGACCGTTGTAACTTGCGTTGTAATTATTGTATGCCTTCCGAAGGAATAAATTTTGCCCAGAAAGATCACCTTTTCACCATTGCGGAATTATGCCAATTATGTGAAATTATGGTAGCTCAGGGCATAGATAAAATTCGAATTACGGGAGGGGAGCCATTTGTACGGAAAGATTTAATGGTGCTGTTGCGTAAGCTTTCACAATTAAAGGGGCTAAACGATATCTCTATCACCACCAATGCCACTTTGATTGGGCCTTATATTGAAGAGCTAAAATCCCTGGGTATTCTTAATGTAAACGTTAGCCTAGATGCTATAGATAAGGATACTTTTGAAAAGGTTACGCGTAGAAATCAATATGATACGGTTTATAATAACCTTACCCGGTTAATTGCCGAGGGTTTTAACGTACGCATCAATTTTATAGCGCTTGAGGGACAGAATACACAAGATATTATTCCAATGTTAAATTTGATGCGGCATTATCCGGTATCCGTTCGATTTTTGGAAGAAATGCCTTTTAACGGGGGGAGTAAATCCTTTAATACCATTGCATGGGATTATAAAAAAATACTGGCCCATATAGAAACGGAATTTCCTGAGATCACTAAATTGGAATCGCCAAAAACTTCTACCTCCATCAATTATCAAATTAAAGGGCATAAAAGCACCTTCGGACTCATTCCTTCTTTTTCTAGAACTTTCTGTGGGAGTTGTAACCGACTAAGGATATCAGCTACCGGGGATGTAATTACCTGTCTTTACGGAAAACCTCGACTTAATTTAAGGGATATAATGAGAGGCGACAATGTGGAGGAGAAAATTAAAGAACACATCCTAAAGGCTATTGGAAGCAGGTCTAAGACGGGCTTTGAAGAACAGGAAAGATACACTGGAATATTCCAAAATTCCATGACCTCCATTGGGGGGTAATTATTGAATAAGAATACTATGTTAAAAGTCGATAAAATTTACGGACTTGTACTTTCCGGAGGTAAAAGTACTAGAATGGGTGTGGATAAGGGTATGATAGATTATCATGGGATGCCACAACGCGAATATCTCTACAACTTACTAAAACCACTGTGTACTTCTACTTATATGAGTGTTAGGGAGGAACAAGTACCCGAATTCTCTGAAGAATATAAACTAATTGTAGATAGAGATGAATACAAGGGGCCTTATAATGGGCTCCTAAGTGCTCATCATATGGATCCTACGGCAAGTTGGTTGGTCTTGGCCTGCGACTTGCCATTAATGGACCAAAATGCATTGAAATACTTAATCCAAGAAAGAGATTCCAATAAACTGGCTACTGCTTTTGCTACCAGAGATAGCGGTTTGCCCGAACCACTTTGCGCCATTTGGGAACCTGCAGGATTAGAAAAATCCATAACCTACTTAAACGCTGGGAATGGATCTTGTCCGCGTAAATTTTTAATCAACGAGGACATCCTTTTGCTATACCCTGAAAATGAGGAGGTGTTATTAAATGCCAATTACAAGGATGATTACGAAAAAGTAATGACAAAATTATCACAGATTCCAACCGATAAATAATCAATTCGGATAATGGGAAAAAGAATGAAAATTGAGCAGTAACTATGCTATTCTCCTTCCCATTTCGCCCATTAAAACACCACAAGTATTGCTATAAATGGAATTCAACAGATATCTAAGGCAGACCAATTTAGCGGATTTTGGTCCCCAAGCGCAACAAAAATTAAAAGATGCCCGTATTTTGGTCATTGGGGCTGGCGGACTGGGAACTCCGGTTCTGTCTTACCTCAATGCCATGGGAGTGGGAACCCTAGGTATTATTGAAGAGGATGTCATAGAACTTACCAATCTACAGCGACAAGTACTGTATACAGAAGCAGATGTAGGGAAGTCTAAATTGCCAACATTGGTAGCCCATTTAAAATCCCAGAATTCTGCAACCCATTTTATATCGTTTGATACTTTTCTAAACAGGGACAATGCTTTGAAAATTATTTCATGCTTTGACCTTGTAATAGACGGATCGGATAATTTCGCTACAAGATATTTGGTAAATGATGCCTGTGTTATTCTTAAAAAACCCTTTGTCTCTGGCGCTATTCAGGGTTTTGAGGGACAGCTTAGCGTATACAACTATCTGGGCGGACCTACTTATAGATGTTTGTTTCCCAATATGCCGTCCCCAAATGAAATCCCTAACTGTAATGTAAATGGGGTGCTTGGGGTTATTCCAGGAATTATCGGGTCGCTCCAAGCCTTGGAAGCCGTCAAGATAGTTACACAGATAGGTGAGGTTATGGCAGGTAAGCTGCTATTGTTCAATGGGTTGATGCATAGCTTTCAAACTGTAAAATTTAAAGCAAATCCGGAAAACATCAACATCACCGAATTAAAATCAAGCTACGGAAAGGATAGTTGCGATGCTATTCCCACCATAAGTAGTGAAGCCTTTTTGAAATTGATGGAAGCCAACAGCAAAATTCAACTTATAGATGTAAGGACAAAGGAGGAGTTTAAGAATGATAAACAGGCTGTAGTCAGGGCGATAAACATTCCCTTGGATGAACTGTTGGAGGTTCCATTGGGTATGGATCCTGATACACCCATTTACCTGGTCTGTCAATCAGGGAAAAGAAGTAGAATTGCCTTGAAACTCCTAGATAAAAAATATGAAAATCTTTCCTTCTATAATGTAGAAGGGGGAATGAATAAAATATGGATGCATCAGGAATAATATGGGGGTAAAGCCTTGGATAAGAAGCTGTGAATTCTCTAAGGGCATACCCAGGAGGTATTAGGTAGGAGTTAGTGATAATATTCAATCCGCCGCCCTGATAGGACGGGCAGGTGTAGAACAATCAAAATTCATTTAGTGAGTAAATTGCAACTATGATTTCATTTAAAGAAGCCCTCAAAAAAGTACTAGATCATACACAAGATTATGGAACAGAGGAAATCCCACTAAAAAACGCCATGGGAAGGGTTCTTGCCCAAGAAATTACTGCCGATAGGGATTTCCCACCATTTAACCGGGCAACCAAGGACGGCATTGCCATAAATTACGAAGCTATTGCTAGTGGGCAGACCACCTTTAAATTAGAAGGAATACTTCCAGCGGGCGTGGCACCAAAGTTATTGAGCAACGAGGAGCAGGCAATAGAAATTATGACTGGTGCCGTTGTTCCGGATAATGCCGACACCGTAGTAATGTATGAGCATTTGGTTATTGAAAACGGTTGGGCATCCTTAATTAAAAATCCAACTAAAGGCCAGGATATCCACAGACAAGGCAGCGATCGAAAAATGGGTGAGACAGTGTTGCAAAAAAACACCAAGATTTCCGCTTCGGAGATAGGAGTTTTGGCCTCTGTGGGGAAATCTACCGTTGTGGTGAAAAAGCTTCCTAAAACTGCGATTATATCTACTGGGAACGAATTGGTAGAGGTAGGGGAGCAGCCCTTGCCATATCAAATACGGAAGTCCAATATACATACCCTTTATGGCGCCTTGTCGCAGGAGGGCATTGTTCCGGGTGAATTTCACCTTAGGGATGATAAAGATATAATTAGGAAGGAGCTCAACATTGTCCTAAATAATTTTGATGTGGTACTGCTTAGTGGTGGGGTGTCTAGGGGTAAGTACGATTATATTCCAGAAGTGTTAGCGGAGTTGGGAGTAGAAAAAGTGTTCCATAGGGTGCTGCAAAGACCAGGAAAGCCCTTTTGGTTTGGGTTACAGCCTAAAAAGGAAACGTTGGTGTTTTCTTTTCCTGGGAATCCGGCATCTACCTTTGCCAATTATCAGGTGTATTTTAAGGACTGGTTAAGAAGTTCTTTAGGCCTTCCCAATCAAATATTCACTGTGGTTTTGGAAGAGGATATACCTTTAAAGGGCGATTTAACTCTCCTATTAAGGGTGAAAGTAAATTGTATAGACGGACAACTATTGGCTTCCGAGGTTAGGGAGAATGGCTCTGGAGACCTCACAAGTTTAGCGCTTACGGATGGTTTTATTATTTTAGATCCAGAGCAGGAAGTTTACAAAGCTGGAACACCAGTTTTGTTTGTCCCAATAAAACAACTTTGGTGATTATGACACACGAACTCAAAAATATTATTAAGGAGTATCAGCAAGCCACTTTAAAGGGGCAAGAGTGCGTATTGGCAACGGTAGTGGCCTTAGACGGTTCTTCTTACCGCAGACCAGGGGTTAGAATGTTAATTCTACAAGATGGCCATATGGTAGGGGCTGTTAGTGGTGGGTGTGTAGAAAAGGAGGTGGTAAGACAGGCACAATCGGTGTTTAACGATCATACGGCCAAAATTATGACGTATGATGGTCGATATCGACTGGGATGTGAAGGGGTTCTTTATATTTTATTGGAACCTTTTCGCCCTGACCTAAAATATTTAGAAGCCTTTACAGGAATCCTAAAACAACGTCGAGGAATTAAGGTAACCTCCTATTTTGAGAAGAAGGAAGCTTCCAATAAGCAGTTTGGCTCTACGATAGATTTTGGGGATACGGTGCTGCCAATGCATCCTAATTTTGAACCAGGGGAGGGATTGGAATTATTTAAACAGGAAATGGAACCCTGTTTTAAGCTTTTTATTATTGGTGCAGAGCACGATGCCGTGCAGCTAAATGCCTTGGCCTCTCAAATTGGTTGGGAAGTCACTATAGTTGCTCCTCCCGCTGAAGAAAAGAATATTCTGGACTTTAAGGGTGCTCATGAATTTTTAGGAATAGTCCCCGAACAATTTCCCATCCATAGTATTGATGACCGCACCGCAATTGTTTTAATGAACCATAGCTACTCCAAGGACCTAAACTATCTTATGACCTTAAAAGAGGCGCAACCCATATATCTTGGCCTTTTAGGACCACATAGCCGTAGGGAGAAGCTTTTTAACGAATTATTGGAGCGCAGTCCCGAACTTTCTTATGAGTTTTTGGATAGTATCCACGGTCCGGCCGGACTCAATTTAGGGGCAGAAACACCCCAAGAAATAGCAGTTGCTATAATCGCCGAAATATTGTCGGTGAAAAGAAAACAAGATCCGATTCCTTTAAAGAATAAAAAAACAGGGATTCACGACTAATGGAACAGGATAAATCCAAAATTGCTATAATGATTATGGCTGCCGGGGCATCCTCCCGTATGGGAAGGACAAAACAGCTCTTGCCTTGGGGGACGACTACCTTAATAGGAAACGCCATTAAAAATGCCAAAGCTTCCGAAGCATGCGAGGTGTTTGTAGTGTTGGGCGCGTATGCCGATGTCATTAAAAACAGCATCGAACTAAAGGAAAAAGACCTTATTTATAATAAGGACTGGGAATCTGGATTGGGCAGTTCCATAGCGCATGCCACCAAAGCTATTTTGACACAATCGGAGGATTATGATGGAGTTTTAGTGATGTTAGCAGACCAACCATTGATTGATGCGTCCTATCTAAACCAAATGATTACCGAATTTTATTATTCGGACTTTAGTATAATAGCTACCAAATACAAACAGGGAAATGGCGTTCCTGCCATTTTTGGAGCCTCACATTTTCTAGAACTACAACAATTAAATTCCGAACATGGGGCAAAGGACATTATTAGACTTAATAAAAACAAACTCCTAAGCCTAGACCCCAAGGGGAAGACTGCCGATGTGGACACCTATGAGGAATATCTAAGGATGGGGGGGAAAGAGTATATAGTACAACGTATTAAGTAGTTAGTATTGTGTATGAACTTCCCTGATTAGCGTTGACCGATTTCTGTTAATTGCTAATTGTAATCACCTTAATCAGGGGAGTTCATTGTGGCCATTATCCTAACTTTTCCTTCTCTATTACGCTTAGAGCCAATCGGATGGTGGAATACTCCATTTTCTCCTCAAAATATTCATAATAAGGCTTTAAGGCATCCGGACTTTCCAAATCTTTTTTTGCCTTGGCCACTTTTTTTACTTCCTCCTTATCCACAAACTGGTAGATGTCTACCTCCTTCCCATCGGTATATAATTTTGCAAGGTGAGAAAATATAGTGGTCGACTTCAATTTTCTGATTTTTGAAATTTCTGCGATACTTTTCCCTTGTTTATACAACTCAAAAGTCTCGTTCACGGTATTGGATTTACGCTGCTTCTTTTTGGTCTTCTCAGCTTGGAAATCCCTTATTTCCTGAAGAAAGAGATCCCCATACACTTCCAGTTTTCGTTGGCCCACCCCATTAATCTGTTTAAACTCTTCTTCCGAGCTAGGGCGTTCTGCCTCCATTTCCTTTAAAGTAGCATCGTTAAATACCAGGTAGGCTGGAATATTTTCCTCCAAGGAAATTTGAAACCTCAATTTTCGCAAACGCTCAAACAAGGAGTTCTCCCCAATTGGTTTAGCTTTTTTGGTTCTATCAATTACTGTTCTAGCTTCTTTCTCCATGGGTTTGCTAAGTTGTAATTTAGCCTTACCAAATAATATAGGCTTGGAGAAAGAAGTTAGTCGCAGCGCATTGTTTTGATGAAAGGCTATTTCGGCAAATCCCTGATTAATCACTTGAATAATATAATGCTGCCAATGGTTCCATGAAATATCCTTACCAATTCCAAAAGTGCTTAGTAGATGATAATTCTTGTCCAAGATGGCTGCATTTTGTGCTCCCCGCAATACGTCAATGACAGTACCCGTAGGCTCTGATTGTTTTAAGCGTGCAATGGTAGATAATATTTTTTGGCCCAGAATAGTACCGTCAAAGAACTGAGGTGGATTTTCACAGACATCACAATTGCCACAATCTTCTTGTAAAAATTCACCAAAGTAGCTTAGCAAAATTTTTCTTCTACAGGTAGGTGCTTCCGAAAACTGTTTCATTCGTTCTAACTTCGCTATCTGAACCTCTTCATTGCTGGCCCCTTCGGCAAATTTTCGAAGCTGTATCACGTCGGCATAGCTATGGAAAAGTAGGGCGTGCGCCGGTAATCCGTCCCTCCCAGACCTACCAATTTCCTGGTAATAGCCTTCAATATTTTTAGGCATATTATAGTGTATTACCCATCTCACATTAGATTTGTCTATTCCCATCCCAAAGGCTATGGTAGCACATACCACCTGTACCTTATCAAAAATAAAGTCTTCCTGCACCTTGTTTCTACTATCAAAATCGAGTCCCGCGTGATAAGCACTGGCCTTTATGCCACTATTCTTCAATTTAGCAACTAAGTTTTCTGTCGATTTTCTGCTTAAACAATAGATAATCCCAGATTGGTTAGGACGCCTTTGTATAAAACGCAATATATTAGACACCCTATCGTGTGCTGCCCGTACCTCTAGGGATATATTTTTTCGGTCGAAGGAAGAAAGGAATTGTTGGGCCTCTGGAATACTAAGTTGTTCCAAAATATCTTGTCGAGTTGCCTTGTCTGCCGTAGCAGTCAGCGCTATAATCGGGGTTTCTGGCAAGCTCTTCTTTAAAAAACCCAACTGTTGGTAAGACGGTCTAAAATCGTGTCCCCAAGAAGAAATACAGTGTGCTTCATCTACTGCAATGGCACTGATATAGGACTGATTAAGAACAGGGGAGAGTCCGGCTAAACTTTCTGGAGCCACATACAGCAATTTCAATTCTTTTTTAGCTACCTGATCTAAAATTTTCTGCTGCTCTTCGGCAGATTGGCTACTATTGAAAAAGGCGGCAGGAATACCATTGGCACGCAATCCATCTACCTGGTCTTTCATAAGTGCTATTAAAGGTGAAATTACTAAAGTAGCACCTTCAAATAACAAGGAAGGCAATTGGAAACAGATGGATTTACCCCCACCTGTTGGCATAATCACCAAGCAATCACGCTTTTCCAAAAGAGTGGTTATTATGGCTTCTTGCTGGCTTCTAAAATGGTCGAAACCAAAATATTTTTTTAAATGGGAATGCAAAACGTCCTTGGATGGGGTAATAGACATCATATAAAGTTTAGAAATGGACAAGTGGACAAAAATATAAATTATATAAGCTTATAGCCCTAATAAAAGAGGGGATTTAATTTATAGGAGTTGCTACCCCATTATCATTTACAAAGGGTTGGTTGGGAACAAGCTTCCGCTGTGTTAGGAATGTTGTAATTGCAAAAAATTGTATGTTTAGATACTTTTATAATAATCCTCACTTAATCGATGAAAATAATGAAGTTAATTCACTCCGGTTCCCTGCTGTTTTTGGCAATACTCTTTGTTTTTCAATCTGCCCTAGGGCAAGAATCCTACGCTCCTCCAAAATTGTCACATCCAGACTCCTGGTCCATTATTTTACTTCCAGATACCCAAACGTATGTGAAATTTAAAAGAAACCATGGAATTTTGGAGAGCATGACTGGGTGGATAAGTGAAAATATTGATGAACTAAATATTAAAATGGTCTTGTGTACGGGCGACCTTGTAGAGCAAAATGAATTACTGGTTCCCGATGGAAAAAATGGGAACCTTCCAAGTAGGGACCAATGGCGGGCGATATCCCGAGCCTTTGAAAACCTAGATGGGAGAGTTCCTTATATTTTAGCTGCTGGAAATCACGATTACGGATATAAAAATGTGGAAAATAGAAATACTAACTATAACAAATATTTCCCAGCCCATAGAAATTTATTAAATGAGAAAGCCCTAAGGGTGGTTGGCAAAAACAAGGATGAAATGCCTTCCGTGGAGAATGCTGCCTACGAGTTTGTTTCTCCACACAATCGTAAATTTTTGTTTTTGAACTTAGAATTTGCCCCTCGTGATACCATCTTGGGATGGGCTAAGGAAGTGCTTGCACAAGATCGCTTTCAAGAGCATACTGCAGTGGTATTAACCCATTCCTATTTAAATGCAGAACACCAACATATAGAAAAAGAAAACTATCCTATACAGGATGGAAATTATGGAAAAGCTATTTGGAAAAAATTGGTAGCACCTTCCAAGAATGTGCAAATGGTTTTTTCTGGACATATTGGAGCGGTGGATGATTTTAAGGCTCATACCGCCTACAGGTTGGATAGGAATGCAGCTGGAAAAAAGGTGAATCAGATTACCTTTAATGCCCAAGCGATGGGCGGAGGATGGCATGGGAACGGCGGAGATGGATGGCTGCGAATTATGGAATTTTTGCCCGATGGAAAAACAGTGATTATGCGCACCTTTTCTCCGCATTTTGCCCTGTCGCCCAGCACCCAAAAGCTGTCATATAGTAAAGAGGCTTATAATAATTTTGAAATTCAACTCGACTAACATTTATAGCCCGTCACTTTTATTGAATAAATGGAGCGTAGGCTAGGGGATAACTGGCACTCCGTAAACCCAAGTAGGAATTACTCTATTTGTACCAGGGATGCCTACAAAAGAACCAAGTATAGCGAATTGTTTTGCAGGTATAATCGGACAAAATAACGCATTAGGTCGAATATCTTTAGTTTTTGACAGAAGATTTATAATTCATTTTATTTTCACACGTTTAAAGAAGTATAAAACCAAAAAGCAATGAAAAAATATTCTAGTTTACTTCTGGGATTAGGGATACTCTTATTTATTGGTTGTAGCAAAGATGCTATGAACGACCCAAATAATGAAAGTCTATCTTCCCAGGAGGTACAGGCTCAAATGAAAGTAAATGAAACTACCGAAGGGTTAGATGAAATGCTTGCCCAACTATTGATTAACAACAAATCTGGGTCTACTAATAAAACCAGTTCCGAATGTGTTAGTATTACTTTTACCGAAAACAACATTTCTGTAGTCTACGATCAATGTGTTATTGACGGCAAGACCCTTAATGGCAGTATAATACTCACCGCCATGGAAGGTGATGAGGAAGGAACTACGGGGCGTTTCGCCATTAGCTTTAAGGCCTTTACCTATAATAATTATGTATTGGAAGGTACCAAAAGTATGGTATTTGATTTTTCTGAACCTAGAAAACCTACTATCACTATAGATACCGATATGGCCTTTGTAGACCAAGACGAAGTGGTTACTACACATAAAGGAAGTAAGATATTTACCTGGCATATGGATAATTTTAACACAGAGGAGCCAGATTTTACCTGTGTGGGAGCATGGGACATTATGCATAAAGACATTACTTATCAATTTGAGGTTACTTCCCCGTTAGGAGGGAAATTGCACTGCCCCTACATTATAAGTGGTGTAGTTGCCTTGGAGGTACACGGATTGAAAGCTTCTTTAGACTTTGGAACGGGAGAATGTGACCAAGCAGGCACCATTATTTTCCCCAATGGAGATACCAAGGATGTAAGCTGGTAAATTCAAAATGTAAGCGAATTTATAACCCGAGCATTGCCTCGGGTTTTTTTATTTATTTAACCAAAATTCTCTCTATGCCCACTAAGCATAGCAAGGGAAGAGGGTACCAAAAACATGGGATTTTGTGTAATTGCCTCAATTCTTAAAAATCATATTAAATACCAAAATGGGATAAAAAATAGGGGGTGAGTGACAAAAATCACGGTTTTTAGAATTGAATGGTTAATTTTTAGGGGGTTAATGGTGACAATGTTTGTAATTGTGAATTTTCAAAATGAATGTTAAAAGGCGGTGTGAACTCATGGTAATGAAATTTTTATCGTATATTATATAGCATTTGTAATGGTTTATCCTTATGAATATGAATCATGTTTAACTTCAATATTCTTCCCTATGAAAACGACGCAGGCTACCTACATAAACCTATCCACTAGATACACAAAAAACTACTGTATTAAAAAACTGGAAAAGAACTATAAGGCCTTACAGGAAATGGAAAGGCAGTTTTCCTCTTATATATATGAACCAAATACGTATAGCCTATTTACTAAACTGGAGACTATAAGAACCAGTTTGAGTAATTTAAAAAAAGGGAATGCTGAGTTATTGGCTAATTTGCAAAAGAAAAAAGCATTAAAAATTCAACAAATTCATAAAACAAAGGAACAGATCTATTCTTTTATGGAGCTTAAAAAACTGTTTGACGATTACACCAAGCAATTAAGGTATTAAGAGGGGTACAGGGATAACCAAGTTCTTCATAGTAACGAGTATTGATTAGTTATAAAAAAAGTGAGCCTTGAATCCAACTGGACTCAAGGCTCATTAATTAATGGGAGGGAGGGGACTTATTCTACATTTACACCCACATTTCCTTGGGCTATTATAGTTCCCAGATCGTCGGTACTTAAGTGCACATTTATATACCCATCTATGGCTAACATTGCTTCGTAATCCAAAGCATCACCTCCATTAAGTTGGGTTACATTTGTATGGCTCACTCCTGTTTCTCCTACAACAGAGTTTAAGGTAACCATAATTGCTCCTGGAGCATCGGCAACACTTCCCATATGGATATGCGCCGGGTGAACTGCACCAGTAGTGGTACCAGTTAACTCCAAGGTAACCAAGGTTTCCTTATTAACCCTTTCATAAAAGGTAGCGGTCCCAGAAATAGCAGTATTGCTTACGCTTGCCAAGTCGTAGGATTTTTTATTCCCAGTAAGAGCATTTGCACCAATATCACCTTGAGCTACAATCACCCCAAGTTCTTCGGCCGATAAGTGTACGTTTATATACCCGTCGTACTCCAACAACTCTTCATAGGTAAGGGCCGTACCGTCATCGGAAGCCTCTATATGAGTCCAGCTTTTCCCAGTTTCTCCAATTACAGAGGCTAGGGAGATGGCAATATCACCACCTTCGGCGGCCGTATTGGCATGGATATGGGCAGGGTGCACCCCTTCTATGGGAGTTCCTTCTAATGCGATCTCCAAAAGGGCAGCCCCGCTTACGCGTTGGTGAAAAGTAGCGGTACCATTAATAGAGGGAAGGGCTACGCTGTTAAGAGCATATTCCTTAGACTCTCCGGTTAGTGCATTAATTCCTATATCACCTTGAGCTACAATCACCCCAAGTTCTTCGGCCGATAAGTGTACGTTAATATAGCCGTCAAATTCCAACAAGTCCTCATAGGTAAGCGCGGTACCGTCATCTGAGGCTTCAATATGGGTATAACTTTTCCCGTTTGTACCATTTACGGAATTAAGGGAGATAGCAATATCGCCACTTTCTGCGGCTGTATTGACATGGATATGTGCAGGATGCTCACCAGCATTAGGAGTACCTTCCAATTCAATCTCTAAAAGGGTAGCACCACTAACACGCTTATAGAAGGTGGCAGATCCTTTAATAGAAGGTGATGCCACGCTATTAAGATCGTATTCCTTGGATTCACCAGAAAGCTCGTTAATACCTATATCACCTTGAGCTACAATCACCCCAAGTTCTTCGGCAGATAAATGAACGTTTATATAACCGTCAAACTCCAATAAATCCTCATAGGTAAGCGCGGTACCATCATTTGAAGCTTCAATATGGGTATAACTTTTCCCATCGTCACCATTTACGGAACTAAGGGAGATAGCAATATCACCACCTTCAGCAGCAGAATTGACGTGAATATGCGCAGGATGTTCACCACCTTCGGGAGTACCTTCCAGGTTAATTTCTAAAAGAGCTGCTCCGCTGACTCGCTTACGTAGGGTAGCAGTTCCTTCAATATCGGAATCATCCCCGCCGTCTATTTCATATTCCTTGGACTCACCAGAAAGCTCGTTAATACCAATGTCACCTTGGGCGATAAGTGTACCCAAATCGCTAGAGCTTTGATGCACGTTTATATAGGCGTCTAGTTCCAAAATCTGGGCAAAAGTTATGTTACTACCATCCTTCCTGGTAGAAACTGTGGTAGAACTTTCTCCTGTAGCTCCATCTACTGGATTTAGATCTACAATAATATCTCCGCCTTCCGCAGCAGAATTAGCATGGATATGTGCTGGGTGGCTACCAGAAGTAGTACCATTAAGCTTTAGGTTAATAGTAGCGGTACCATCTGAGTTTTCAACTACAGTTGCGGTCCCGGTGATAGAAGAATTAGAACGGGCTTCTAATTGGTATACTTTGTTATCACCATTAAAATCCTCTGGGATAACGTCATCATCGTTGCTACAACTTGTGGCAAAAATTGCCGTAGCTGTCATAAATAAATAAAGAATCTTTCTCATAATTGGGGTTTTACGTTAATTAATGAAGTAAAGCTACTCTTAATGAATTCCCCGGATTAGTTGAGAAAAAAGAATTATTAACGCAAATCATGTACGTGTACTGGAGTCGGCGAAACGATGCGGTTACCAATCTTGGAAATAAGGTAGTTAGCTGTTTTGTTCATTTTCTATTTTACATACGCAATCCATTAAGATTATTCTGTGGATAATTTTAAGGGGCGGCGAGATGAAGCGGCGGACCATGTAGCTAGAAGGTAATAATCAATCCTATTTTACATAATGTAAATTATAGAACAAATATGCTTATAGTGTAAAACGGCGTATGCTTGCATTTTACATAATTGCAGATATAACTTACGCGCTAGCGTATTATATCGTCAGCCATTATGTAATAGCCGTTTTACTAGAGTGTTCGTTTCCATTAAACATTTTGTATACTAGGCCAACGGCATCAACCCGCCGAAAAAATTAATCACCCACAGGGTCATCAATTTTTATCGCGTATGTAAAAGCCGTTTTACTAGAATGTTCTTTTGCCAGCACGCCGTCTCGCCGTCAAATAAAATCATCCGCCGGATAATTTTATTTAACACGTGTTAGCTATAATTCCATGAAACATCACCTCAGATCCTTTAAAAATCCTTAAATAAGACGCTGCTCATAATTCTCTTATTCCGTACCAACGCCCATAATTTTTCAAATACGCGATTCTCAGGAAGGCAAAAATTTGGAGGATCTATAAAATTTAGGATTTTGAATGAGATTATTTGGATGGCAATTAATAGGATAAATTTATCCTCAGAAAGCAATTATCCAAAGATCGACATCCTGCTCGTACATTAAAACAACATTCTAGCGGGCGCCAAAATAATAGTTAGCTTTTTATATTCTATTTATATATCAGTCGCTTTAAACGTTTAATAATATAATCTAAAATCAAGTAATTTGCAGATATTGTAATGTCTTTGATGCAATTCTTCTACAACATCCAACATATTGTCATCTTCTTTAAATAAGTTAAAGAATGCTATATCAAGATTTGAGCTGCTTATTCCATTAAATTCATTTCCATAGCCAGAAACACCTTTTGCGCCTGTGATATCTAAAAAATATTGTGATTCCTCTTCGTCTAAATCTAGAATTTTTGCATTTGAAAAATGTAAAATCTTTCCTTTTAACCTTCCTTCAAAAATTTCTGCAATTTCCTGTAAACTATAATAGTAGTCATTTAAACAAATACTATTTGATTCACCTGTTATAACCAAGTAGATTATTTCATAGTCTTTAAAATTATGATCATCCAGAATTAGTGCATTTAAGCTATCTTCCAGCCCTTCTATGGTGTCGCATGTTTTATATATACTAGCTATTCCATATTTCATGGCCAATTGTTCCAAGTTTTTTTGGGCTTCGGTAACCTTGTCTGTTTCTATTTCATGAACCCCTTCTAAACAATAAATGAAATACTCTGCATTCGTAAATTGTTCTTGGGGTAATTGTTGTCTTTTCTCTAACAAGTTTCTGATTTTATGTAAAATATACGAAATACAAAATTAATGTAACTCTTCTATTCTTTTCTGTGTTTTTCATATAAAGAAGAAAAACATCTGTATCCTTTTTTAGCACTCTCCTTTGTATCAACACATTCTAGATACGCATCTATTATTATGTCAAATAGGAAGTAAACCTCAAAGATTAAGTCTGGCTGAATCTTTGCCCGTTTTCAAGCATTGGCTACTAGTGCCATAATTTTAGTAAATGGTTATATTCTTTAAACGAATTAACGAGGCTGAGTAAAAAATATAAAGGCTAAAGCTAAATATTAGCATAAGTGATCCTCTTTTGGGGATCACTCCCCTCCTACTGTGATCTAGGTAAGTTGACTTACCCCATAGTAAAAAAGCCCATCTAAATAAATAGATGGGCTTTATAAAACTTGAAGTATATGTATTAGATAACTTTTACGTTTACTGCGTTTAAGCCTTTGTTACCCTCTTGAAGATCAAACTCAACTTCGTCGCCTTCGCGTACTTCGTCAATTAATCCTGAGATGTGTACAAAGTGATCTTTTTCAACTCCTTCTTCAGTGATAAATCCAAATCCTTTAGTGTCATTGAAAAATTTTACTGTTCCTTTATTCATCTTAATATTTATTAAATTATAGTGCAAAGGTGATGCGATTTTTTCAATGAACAAGCTTTTATTTTAAGTTTTTTTTAAAATAATTCAGATTCGCTTTTCAACCACTAAATATTGGCGGTTTATTTCCATCTAATTATTATAGATAGTATCAAAACTACTACGGGGACCAGAGGCGTCATAAGTTCTTTAGAATCTTTCAAATAAATGAAATTCATATGTTGCATTTACTCCGAACCTAGCTCCAAATCTTTTACCGTTATGTTGGCTGGGTTTATTATAACTTCTTGGGTGGATGTTGTTCTAAATCCTTCTTTTTCAATTTTAAGGGTGTAATTGCTAGCCTCCAAGCCCATCATCATATAACTACCACCTACATCGGAACTAGTGGAAGCATGGATCGTATCGGCAGCATAAACCGATATTTTAGCTTCCCTAACACCTACTTGTACTCCGTTCCGGTTTTCTGTGATTACCCCCATGAGTGTGCCCGAAGTAGTTCTATTACTTGCTTTTATTTCTGGATTAAAATTAAATCCTGTAATGCTATCTAGGTTCCTGGAATTATATTTAGGAACAAACGAACTTTTTAGGTCAAAATCCAGTAAAAGATCAGCTGTAAGTCCGTCCTTAATTCTTAAGCCAGGTGTAACGGCTACGTTAATTCCGGTATGTATGCCGTTGGGAACTTCTAGATTGAAGACTGTACCGTCCGTAAGTACCACCTTAACCCCGGCAACATATACCCGGATCATATCATAATAGCCTGCCATCACCTCAGTATTTACAAGTGGTTTGGTAATACCATTGGTAAACTCTAACAAGTTTATGGGTATTTCCTCGGTCATCAGTATTACAAAATTATCAACTTGATCCTTAGCCATTATTTGCTCCCCTTTCCCACTGTCTTCCTTGTACCTTGCATCTACCTTAAAAATGGTTATATTAACTTCAGATACTAAATGATGGGGAAACGGGGCATCCGTTAATTGAATGTTAAGTTGACCATAACCTACTTTTTCTTGAGGGTTCTCTGAGCATCCTATGTAAAAGAGGTTTAAAGTAACTAATACGATTGACCATATGATGAAATTGGTTGGTTTAGTCCCCATAAGGTTTATAGTGTAGTGTTACACCCTAAACAACTAGGAGTAATTAAACCCTACTCAGTTTTGGTTTTATTCGATAAGTAACATATAGGAAATAGTACTTATAATTCAGAAAAATCCTTGTTATGCTAGATGTTTATAGAATCTTTTTTATGTGTAGTATTATACAGCAGGTAAGAAGATGCTCCCTATGACTTATAGTATCAAACCGATTTTAAGTAAGCTTCAATTTCCCTTGCCGTGTCCCTGGCTGTTTTTCCCACACCATAAATGGTAGCAGAGGCAAAGCCGGTCCAATTGCCATAGCCAACCAACCAGAGGCTAGGTTCTATTACGGAGCGGGTTTTTTGGGTTCTTACGCGATTATTTTCCATAACATTTAATCCTTTTAAATGCGGTAGGAATGGTCTAAATCCAGTGCACCAGATGACAGCATCAAATTTCTCTTTTTCCCCGTTTTCCCATACTACTCCCTCTTTATAAAAAACTTTAAATGGTCTTACCGACTGGTAAACGCCTCTATTTAATCCGTCTTTTACGCTTTCTACTTGAACAATATCGCTTAGAGATACTTGTTGCTTAAACGTATCCGTATCCTTGTTAAGGTAGCTATGGGTGGCTTGGTTAAATAGGTGGTGGCCATCAATATCTGCAGGAAGAAAATGTGGCGGTTGCAAGCTTACCCATTTCGTTTCTGCTACCTTGGATACTTCCGCCAATATTTGAGCTCCCGAATTTCCCCCTCCTACCACCAAAACTTTTTTTCCTATAAAGGGTTGCGTATTTCTATAATCCACTGAATGGATTTGCAGTCCGTTAAAATCAGTCTGTCCTGGATACTGGGGGATTAATGGGTTTTGGGCTGTTCCGGTTGCACTTACCACCGTTTTAGCATAAAAGTGCCCTTTTTGGGTATGTAGTTTAAAGGTGCCTTCTTCCTTTTCAATCAACCTCACTTTATTAGGTCTTTCTACTGGAAACTTATAGCGCTCCTCGTAGGCCGTAAGATAATTGATAAACTCATTTCTAGTGGGGTATTCCCGTTTTCCCATAGGCATTTGCCATCCAGATAATGAGTTGTATTGGGTAGGAGAAAATAACACCAAACGCTCCCAGGTCTGCAACCAAGCCCCTCCTGGTTTTTCTTGATCGTCCAAAATGAGATAGTTTAGACCGCTCCTTCTTAAAAAGTAAGCCACCGAAAGTCCGGCCTGCCCCCCACCAATGATAATGGTATCATAGATTTTCAAGCTTGTTGTATTGTTTAAATATTTTGAAATATTGTTTTAGTGAATGTACGGATGGTAAGGTGTATGTGAAGCTAGGAGGCATCTACCTACCCTACCGTATTACAAAACCGAGATACGTACCTTTTTATTTTTTAATCGGGTATTATTTAGTTTTGTCTCTAATTCCCTGGCCATAGATACGGGTACAGCAACAAAAGCACAGTCTTGTTTTAATTCTATAGTTCCCAATTCTTCTTTTTTCAAGCCTCCCCGTTTAAGGAATAAACCTGCAATATCCCCTTTGGAGATTTTATCCTTTCTCCCACCAGAAATAAATAACGTTTCCCAAAACGGAGGGATGTATGCAGTCTTATTGGATATATCAATACCGGTGGACGCTTTAATAAATAGTGGTAACAACTCGTTTTTCCACTTTAACACATAGGCTGTTCCTTTGGAATTAACCCTTGCTGTTCTTCCATTCCTATGCGTAAATTCTTCCTCATGCACCGGTAGTTCATAGTGGATAATAAAGTCTAACTCCGGAATATCCAATCCCCTAGCAGCTAAATCTGTGGCAATTAGTAACTGAACAGTTCCGTTTCTAAATTTTATAAGCGCCCGTTCCCGTTCTTTTTGCTCTAACCCACCGGAAAAACATGCATGATCAATGTTGTGTTGGTTTAAAAAGCTACTCACCAAATCTATGCTATCCCTGAAATTACAAAATACTATTCCGGATTTATTTCCGATATGTTGTAGCAAAGTTACCAAGGTTTGAAATTTGTCCTTGTCTGGGGATACTACCGTGCTAATTGATAATTTTGAGGGAGTACCTACTGTTAAATAGTTTATTGCGCTCGGCTTATCAAAGTTTACAAAACCTGGGATTTTAACTGCCTGTGTGGCAGATGTTAATATTCTTTTTTCTATATGAGGCAATTGATTGATAATAGCTCTCATCTCCTCTTCAAAACCATCTTCAAGCGACTTGTCAAACTCGTCTAAAACAAGGGTTGTAATAGATTTTTTTGAAAATCTATTGGCGTCAAAATGGTCTAAAACCCTACCTGGGGTACCAATTAATATTGCAGGGAGATGCTTTAACTCTATCTTGTCCTTAGACATGGGTCTTCCCCCATATACTGCGTTAACCTTATACCCAGACCCCATGGAACGGATCACCTGTTCTAATTGTATGGCCAACTCCCTAGAAGGAACCAGTATCAAGGCTTGGATCTCTTGTGCTTCCGGCTTTAAACCCTTTAATAAAGGCAACAAAAAAGCGATTGTTTTCCCTGTTCCTGTGGGAGATAATAACAGCGTGTTAGCGGTTGAATCAATTACTGAAATCGTTTCTAGCTGCATAGGGTTCAAGGCAGGTATATTTAATTTCGATAAAATTTCTTGTTGTGTCTTTTGGTTAATTAGCATACTGCTTATTTATATTAAATTTCTGGGAGGACTTTTTAAATTATTAAATTACCAACTTGCCCATAGGTTACAGGCTCCCTCCCCTCTTAGTTGTTCCCACGCTTCTTCCCATTAAAAGGATAACTAGGGAATCTAACTTAAGTTTATACTCTTACTAATTTAGGACATGGAAGATATCCAATTTTCATAGCGTCAACCAAACCCTATTGAGCATCTAGATAAACGGAAGTTCTACTAATCTGACCAACCTAATGATTATTTTTACAAGAACTAAATTTAGTCAAAGATATACTCCCCGCTCGAGCTAACTTGAATAATATGGAAAATATTAAAATAAGTGCTGTACCCTAGTCGAGGTCAGACTATTATTAATTCATCACTTCTACCCTGAATCTGTTAAAATTCCCTATATTTAACATAATTAAGTGCTTAATTCAGGAGGTACCTGAAGAATTTATTACTAAAACTTAAATGTTATGAGCCAGTTAAAAAAATTTAAATCCTACCTTTTGGTAATGCTCTTATTCACTTTTGTTGCTGCAGTATCCTTAAGCTCTTGCAGAGACCAAAAGAAGAAGGAAAACACGCAAGTGCAGTCAGATCACCCTGAAGGTGAAGAGCAGCACATGGAGGACGAACACCCCGCCAAAAAAGCTGATGAGCATCCCGCAAAAGATAGTACAGATCATCCTACCAAAGAGGAAGGAGAGCATCCAGAAGGTTAGGAAAACCCCATCCTGATTTATTATCTTAGGCTTAATGTTTTGGGCGTGGCATCTGGCACCACTTTCCTATAAAATGAGAAAAACGTTTTAGGGAAAGCGGGGCTATTGCCTATCTCCATAACTGGATATGCCAAAAAATTAATGGGGCCAGAAGAAGGTCCAGGTTCCAAAAGAAGGTCCCGTCCCTTACTGAATTCGATTCTATTGGCTGGGTGTCGGCCAAAGTAGTAGGTGGCAAGTGCTGTGTATTTATTAGCTTCACTAATATCTACAGGCCACCATTTTCCTTCCGCAAAAAATTCTGCCCAACAATGATACCCGTCTATTCCTCCTTCATCCCGATCTGATGGAATGGAAGCTCCTACAGCAAATCTAGATGGAATTCCTGCAGAGCGTGCCAAGGATATAAATAAGGAGTGAAACTCTGTACAATTTCCACTAAGGGCGTCACAGGCATATACGGCATCCCCAGTACCATAGGTGCCCGACTTCATATAACGCATATTATCTATAACATAGTCGTACAATGCTCTGGCCTGCATTATTTTGCCCTCCGTACGTTTGCTTCCAATAATAGAATCGGCCAAGATTTGGAATCGGTCACCCACCGGCATCAATAAACTTGGATTTAAATATCTAGAGGGAGACGCACTCTCTTCATAAGGCATTTTCTCTAGCCTTTCTACCTCATAGACTAATTTCATTGTCTTTCCGCTATGCTCCGGGGACAAGGCTAAAAAAAGCACGGAGTTGTCGTACTGTTTATCACGCAATTGCTGGGGTTCTACTGGAGTATCTATACGTAGCAATTTTACCGTTTGAAAGCGATCTGTCTGGGGCATAGGTACCCATATTCTAGCAGCCTCCTTAATCTCTGGAAATGTTACTTCGTAATGAAATTCAAATTGATCTTTACCTTCCTTTACACCCAATAAATCTGGAGAGGCATCTTGCACCGGAACCCTGTACCAAGTTTTATCCTCCCGCTGTTTCCAACTGTAAAATGGTTTTCCATTTAGTTTGTGTAAGGTGGTTTCTGTTACTGACATATTTCCCGGATCCCCGTCCAAAAAGAAGTCAACATCGTATACATCGCCACTAATATCGGCTAGATCTACACAAGCAAAATGCCGCTGGGGACCTAAATTAGAAAGATATTCCGTATGTACACGTACCAATTGTAGGCGTAACTCCTTATCCTCTGTAGACATATGAAAATAGCCATCCCCTTCGGCCACTTTTTTAGCAATATTCGCTTTAATACCTTCTTCTATATCTGCTGTAACCACCTTGGGAGCCTCCCTTACTACTGTCGGATTATCGCCTTTTTTTTGTTTTTCGGAGGAATTACAAGCAGTGAAAATGGCAAGGAACAATGCCCAAAATAGTGGATGACGTTTCATAAGCGATAGATATTTGTCTGAATTTACAATAATTCTACGGTTCTCCCAATAGAAATAGGTTGCAACCGCTTCATTTGCTGGCGCTATTCATAAACGGCTGAATTTGAAGGTGGGTACGATGAAGTTTAGCAGATGAAGTTTAGCAGAAGTATTTTGTGAAGTTTTGTTTATTATAACTACCGAAAAATGAATTATTTGAATGGATTAATCAAGATATAAACTACAATAAAGGTCCTCTAAAATTGGTAGAAGGTCTTTACTTTATCCTGTAATAAACTAATTCTATGGCATCACAACCGCGTCTAGTTCATGGATTCCCCTTGTGATGGTAATACTTTATATTTAAATCTCTTTTTAGAACAGCTAGTGGGCATACAGCAATATTTTCTCAATTTCCAGTGAGAAGGACTCCTCAATTTTATTACCGATTAAAATTGAAATCGCTTGCATTTCCTTTCCGGAATATTTAGGAATGTCTAATCGGTTTCCCCTAAAACCCGGATAAAATTCAGAGAAAGGGATAGTAATAGTTTCCCATTCTCCAGAGGTGATAAAGTTTTGGATATAGGAATATCGTTGGGAGCTTTTTTCCTTTATCCGGAACTGAAAGGATTTTCCGTCTCCCTTAATTCTAAGTTTAACCCCCTTAAAGTTAGAAACTTCCATTAAGGTAAACTCATAACGCATAGAGGAGAATCCGCCATTATTTTCTAAGCGAACCGTACCTGTAAAAATTGCATTCCCCGCAGCACTCATTTTTATTGACCCCTGCGACAATCCGCCCATAACCCCATCATCTACTACAACCCAATTTGAAAGATCCTTGGTGTTCTTAAAATCAAAGATAAGCATGGAGGTTACTTGAGACATGATACTAACCATTAGAACTATTAAAATTTTCATCTGAACTTTGATTAGTTTAATATATTGATTACTAGAAAGATATCATAACATATTTACTTGAATAATGCGTCTATATGTGCATTTAAAGTTTCTACCGTACGGGTAAGGGTCAAATGCATTAATTTTAGGGCGAATTTAAAATATAGCTACTTTACCATTTTACTTATCAAATGAACAAAATGCGTTGGACCGAAGATTTATATGATTACTTGAATAACGAGGAGGATGCACGATCTTGTAAAGAGATCAATGAGGAAGCTTGTCAATACACGCCCAAAAATTATTTTTTAATAATGCTCAGCAATACCTTTACCAAACTTGGTGATACCCTAAGCAATCCCAAAACGGTCTTAACTTGGGTAATGAGCTATGTGAATGCCCCGGTTTATCTAATCAGTTTTATTGTACCAGTACGTGAATCGGGTTCTATGCTTCCTCAGATTGTGATTGCAAGTTATATTAGAACCAAAGAAAGAAGAAAGTGGGTCTATGTGATGGGTAGTATTTTGCAATGTCTTAGTGTAACGGCTATTGGTTTAGTTACACTTTATACTACGGGTAGCAAGGCCGGTTGGATAATTATGTTGTTTCTAATCCTTTTCAGTTTGTCCAGGGGACTGTGTTCTGTTGCCTCCAAAGATGTATTGGGAAAGACCATTCCGAAACAAAAAAGAGGGAAGCTAAAGGGATATACCGCTTCCGCCTCTGGGATTTTGGTATTGTTGGCCGGACTCTATTTAATGTATCAATCCGAAAATGGCGCAGACATTACCTTTTATAGCTACACCCTATTTTTCGCAGCTAGTATGTGGTTGATTGCTGCAATAATCTATGCCATGATCAGGGAGTTTCCCGGAGAAACTTCAGGAGGGAAAAACGGATGGAAAGAAGCTATGGAAAGATTGAATATTGTACGCAGCGATAAAAAATTCAGAAACTTTATGATTGCAAGATCGCTTTTACTTTGTTCTGCGCTAACCGCGCCCTTTTATGTGTTGCTTGCACAAGAAATATTGGGAAAGGAAGGCTATTTATTGGGGTTATTTATCTTGGTAAATGGACTAGCTTCCATATTAAGTGCTCCTATCTGGGGAAGGATGGCCGATGTTTCCAGTAAGAATGTAATGGTGGTTTCTGCCATAATTGCTTCCATGCTAGGAGTAATAATGTTCTTCCTAATCTCTTATGTTCCCTTCCTAAGAAATGCCTCTTGGCTATATCCTACGGCATTTTTTTTATTGGGAATAGCACATAGTGGAGTACGCCTGGGACGGAAGACCTATATTGTGGACATGGCAGGAGGAAATAAACGTACCGACTATGTATCAGTAAGTAATACCATTATAGGCCTTATTCTCTTGGTAACAGGGGGAATTAGTGCTTTAGCATCTATAATTTCCACAGAAGGAGTGGTTTTAGTTCTTTCCTTGTTCGGAATTTTAGGCGCCTATAAAAGTTATAAACTTCCAAACGTAGAATAAGTGAAGTCAGCTAACTTGTTTATTTAAGGAATGACCTATGTTAACCTTATCCCTTCCCTTAACATTGATGGGTGCACCTGATCTTCCTAAGGAATAGGTGCAATTAATCAGATGCCCAAAAATGTCTTCGAATGTTTATCCCCAGTTTGAGACTCAATATTTTGGATGGAATCTAATTGAGCCCCATATCTTTTCATGAATTGACGCTGCAAAGTCTCCATACGTTCCCTAACCCTATCCAAGTCCATGAAATCTTTACCAAATTCGCTTTCAAAGAACCCTTCGTTAAAGAATTGATTGGTAAAGAGGGAATCTTCAACAAATAGGTTTCCAAATCCCTCCCACTCTTTAAAGCTCCTATTGAACTTGGAACGGAAAGACTGTAATATACTATCCGGATGGGTTTGGGGCCAGCTTCCATAATTATCTATGGACGACCAAGAATAAATGGAATCGTATCGTATTAGGTTTCCATGTTCATCAAATTCCTTATCTACCCTCCAAGTTCCTTTTGGTTGTTCAGTAATTTTTTCGATTTGTTCTTTTTTGTGGTCGGCAATTTTGTTTTTCTCTTGTCCTTTACAAGCTGTAGTTAACAATGCGAATACTATTAGTACGATTATTTTTTTCATAATAAATTATTTTAGCATTACGTATCAAAGGGGTCTATTCGATATACTTTTAAACGAGTGAAGCAGGTGGACTAAACTCCCCAATTACTTCCTTGTCACCTTTAAAATTAGTACCGATTAGGGTAAAACATTTTATAAAAGAGGGAAAGGGAGCTTCAGTAGCTCCCTTGAATCCTCTCTTCTTAGGAGATTTTGATAGTTCTTACAGGTTTTTGTTTTGCCTCTTCCTTTTTTGGGAGATGAACGCTTAAGATTCCCTCGTTATACTTAGCCTCTATATGTTCTTCGTTTACAGTTTCGGGCAAGTTAAAACTTCGCTTAAAGGAGGAGTAACCAAATTCACGACGGGTGTAATTCTCTTGTTTATCCTCACTCTCCTCTTCTAGTTCAGCGGAAATGGAAAGTACTTGATTATCGATGTCTATTTTAAAATCGGATTTATTTAGACCAGGTACGGCCATCTCAACAAAATATGCTTCAGCAGTTTCTTTGATGTTTACCATAGGAAGACTTATACCCGAATTGAAATTTTGGGAAAGTACTGAAGGTAACCCACCGTTAAAAAATTCGTCGATCCAAGAAGACCAGACTGGAAGGTTTGAAGTTTTAGATGAATTTCTGCTTGTCAAACCTCCGTTCTTAGGAACATTAACTAAAGTGCTCATAATAATTAAGATTTAAGTTAAACAATAAATTCATTACTATTACAAGCAAAATAAATACCAAATTGGCATAGGACGGAAACGGATACGGATTTTAATATTTCTTTAGAGTTGAGCTGACTTAATTGCAGAAAATACCGGTGTAATTAAGACATAAAAACCTCGTAACACTGTCATTTTGACGCCTTTACAGTTTCTTCCTCAAAACAAATTGCCTATTTGAGATATTGACGTATACCTAACCTTTCTAGGCTAAACTTCTTTGAATGATAGGATTAATAAAAGCCATCTACCTTAATAGAGAAGATGGCTTTATATTAGTATAGAATCACAGTTTTTCCGATACTTTTACCAGATTCCTGTAGTTGATGTGCTTTTTTTAGATTAGCAACAGTAAAACCTGTTAGGGTAGTATTTAAGGTGGGCTTTAATTTACCAGCATCTAATAGTCGGCCAATTTTATTAAGAATCCGATGCTGCTTGTCCATATCATCGGTGTGGTACATAGAGCGGGTGTACATAAACTCATAAGAGAAAGTAACACTTTTATTTTTCAGCAGATTTAAATGCAAGGGTTCAGTACTACCGGTAATGGACACTATATGTCCCTGAGGCTTAATAATTTCTGCGGCCACTTCCCAATAGGCTTTTAGATCAACAAAATCTAAAATATAATCTACTTGGCTATGCCCTAATTTGTCCAACTCTTCCTGTAACGAGCGGTGATCTACTACATGGTTAGCGCCTAGAGCTGTACACCACTGTGCAGACTCGGGCCTAGATGCGGTAGCAACTACGGTTAAATTTCCCACCTTTCTGGCTAATTGTATACAAATAGACCCTACGCCACCGGCACCTCCTATTATCAATACAGTTTTCCCCTGATCGGTTATTGGGTCTACCCTTATACGGTCAAATAGCGTTTCCCATGCCGTTAATCCGGTTAATGGGATTGCAGCAGCTTCTGCAAGGCTTAGCTTTTGTGGTTTAAAACCAGTAATTCTCTCATCTACCAATTGATAAGTAGCATTGCTTCCACTTCTGGTTAGGTCCCCCGCATAATACACCTGGTCCCCTACCTTAAACTTGGATACCTTATCACCGACTTCTTCTACCGTACCAACAGCATCCCAGCCAATAATCTTGGGAGTATCTAAGACCGTATCCTTGGCAGCACTCTGCCTAATCTTAAAGTCGACCGGGTTCACAGAGATAGCAGCTATTTTCACCAATAGATCGTGTCCTTTTGGCTTAGGCTTTTCTATTTCGAACTCTATAAAACTATTTGGATCGGATATGGGTAACGATTGTTTAAATCCTATTGCCTTCATTTATCAGTTGTTTAATTGTTAACCATTACAACTCCAAAAAAAAATGGAGCTGTTTAGGTAGTTGAGCTATTAAGTGTTTCGGGATACATTAAATTACTACAGTTATAGGAATTAGCAAAATGTTGGGTCCATTAAATCCATTGTTTTATTCCTTGAATTAAAAAACGTTTAAATCTTTACTTCCTTAAAGGCTGGCAATAACCTAATTACTAGATATTTAATCAATTAAATGGTTATGTAGGTGATTTACAGAAATGGGGAAAGCAGGCGTACGATTCGCTCCCATAAATGGACATACTTTGGCCGTTGCAACCAGTTAAGGGCATTTATCTCCATGGAATGTTTTAAATCTTCCATAAAAGCATCTTGCATTTTAGTTGCAAAATGATCGCTGTAAAGCATGGCGTTCACTTCAAAATTAAGGTCGAAGCTTCTATAATCCATATTTGCCGAACCCACAATTGCCAATTCCCCATCTATCACCATAGTTTTTGCATGGACAAATCCTTTGTTGTACTGGTATATCCGTACCCCATGTTGCAATAACTCGGTATAATAAGACCTAGCGGCTGTATTCACCATTTTGGAGTCCGAAATACCAGGGACCAATATTTTTACCACTACCCCACTTTTTGCAGCTATAATAAGTGCATCCATTAAACTCTCTCCAGGAATGAAATAGGGACTGGTAATTAATATTTGCTCTTTTGCAGCCCCAATTGCCTGAATTAAGGAGTAATAAATAACGGGCAAGGTAGAATCGGGCCCAGATGGTACAATTTGCACCAATTTTTGCGCAATCTCCCCCTCCTCTACTATGGGTGGGAAATATTTGTGCATAAATTCCAACTTGTTTTCACTGCAAAAATTCCAATCACACAGAAATACGTATTGTAAGTATAGTGTAGCATTGCCTTGAATCATCAAATGAGTATCTCGCCAATACAATCCCTTACCTTCTTTAGTGTCGTTTCTGTATTTATCACTGATATTGATCCCCCCTATGAAGGAGGTTTTACCATCTATTACTATGATTTTTCGGTGGTTGCGGTAGTTAAGGCGACTGGCCAAGGCGTACCATTTTATTTTATAGAAGGGGGCTGTCTCTACACCAGCATCGGTTAATCTTCTTAGAAACTGGGTCCCTAGGTTATGACTTCCAAAATCGTCGTACAAGAAACGGACTTCCACCCCCTCTTGTGCTTTTTTAATCAATACCTGTGCTATGGCATTCCCTGTTGCATCGTTCTCATAAATATAATATTCTATGTGAATGTGAGACTGGGCAGCCTCTAAAGCTTTAAGGAGTTGTGGAAATTTCTCCTCTCCATTAAATAAAAGCTTCACTGTATTGTTGCCGGTTAAAGGGCTGTAGCTAGACTTGCGGATAAATTCTACTAGGTTCCGATGCTTATCTGGGATGAGTCCAGAATTCAATATTCCGGAAGAATAGGTGAAAATCCTATTTTTTATCCCTGCACGCCATTTATCGTTCTGTACTATTTTTTTGGTATAGAGCTTTCTTTTCCGATAGTTGACCCCAAACCAGAAATAGAACAATATACCCACAATCGGAATGAGGCCAATGAATAGGATATACGCAAGTGCCTTTGCCCCACTTCGGGTGTCATACAGCACGCGGAGGACCACCAAAAATACTAAGAGTAGGTAGGCAAATTCCACGATTAATATCCAATTCATAAATAGCTTCTAATAGATTTATATAGTTTTGCACTATCGTCACCTGAAACGAACGGAGATCTGTGCATAATACATGGTTTGTATGAGGTCCATTACCCATATTTATCATTTATCTTTCCCTGCCATAGACAAATATTCTAAAGTGAAACCTTGTCTCCTGATAGAATAAATATAGGCATAACCCAACGATTAATAGAGGGTAGCAGCTATATTTAATCGATACCAGTGATTAGGGCAAAGTGTAAACTGCTTTTATCCTTTTTCAATAAATAAATTAAAAGCTTTGAAGTGGATAATGATGGTATTGGGTCATAATTTATTAAATTTATAGGGGTCTCTATAAAATGAAACCCGCTAGTGCTGCACTTCCCCCTCTAAAAGACCCAATTAGTATGAAGCCATATTATTCATATCTACCATTCTCAATACTGGTGAAAAAAGGGAGTTTCCTTTTCCTCTCTATTGTTTTATTGGTGGGCTGTAGAGCTTACAAGAATTCTTATGCGGTTAAAGGAGAGGAAGTGGAGCTGATACTTCTGAAAGCAGAAGATTCCTTGGTAACAGAGGAAAACCAAGGGTTAATGACTCCTATTTTTGGCTTACTTATACCCCAGGTTATTAAGTGGGGAGTTAGCGGTACAAAAACATTGATCCATAAGGAAGCGCAAAAATATACGGCTTCGTATGCCGAAAGTAGATCTGGGAATGACTTTTATATCCCTGGGAGTGGAGAGAATATTTTACTTCCAAAATACAGGGGTTTTGAATTGAGAAGATACGCAAGGATTTCCCACAAAGAGGAAAATACTACCACGTCTGAACTTGCCAGTAATTTTATTTTTCACTTCGATTTAAATCCCGAAAAAACTTTTATGTCCTTAAACCCAACAGAGGTTGCCGTGTATTTTGCGAAAGCCAAATTAAACCAAGGCGATGAAAATTTGGATGTATTGCTCACTGTACGTTTGGTTTCTACCTGGGTAGATGCCGGTCAATCATTCAATAAAAAAGAAATTGCCAGTTTTGAATATCGTTTCTCCAATATGGAGATAGGCAATCCATACGATGAAAACAGTCCTATGCTAGCAAAACACCAAAATAATTGGTTCCCCTTGCTCCCAGTGTCTGTAGACCGCCATAACAAGGTAAGGGATTACGGTTATTTTGACATCCATGTAACCGTTGTGGAGACCGATGATTTTGGAAAAAGACTGGAGAAGTATAGCACAACCATCTCTACCAATAGCGATTTAATTGAGGCGCTACTAAATAGATTGGTAGAGTGAGGTAGATCCTGACGACTACTGCTTTGAAACTTTCTTACTTCCTATAAATTACATTCATCTACAAAATACATGCGGATCTTCCCGTGATTTTTCACCTGGATTTCCCCTCGATAGTCACTTTTACAATCCGATTTTACAAAATCGTAGGTGTTTTGTGAAATATTGATTTTCCCCGGGACGGACATAGATTCCATTCTAGAGGCTACATTTACCGTATCTCCCCAAATATCATAAGAGAATTTTTTGGTCCCTACGATTCCTGCAACAACAGGTCCCGTATGAATCCCTATTCGGATATTAAACCTAGTTTCCGATTCTTGTTGGGCATTTTTGGCATTTATAACAAAATCGCGAATTTCAAAAGCAGCCTGTATCATTCTACAGGCGTGATCCTCGGAGGGAAAAGGGAGTCCGCCTGCACACATATAGGCATCCCCTACGGTTTTTATCTTCTCCAACCCATATTTTTCCATAATCTCATCGAACCTGGTAAAATAAAAATCTATACTTTCTACCAGTTTTTCGGGAGGTAAATTTTCGGCATAATGGGTAAACCCTACGAAATCTGTGAACAATACAGTAACGGATTCAAACTTTTTGGCTTCTACACTTCCATTTAGCTTTAATTCTGCGGCAGTTTCTTCGGGGAGTATATTGAGAAGTAGCTTTTCCGATCGGTCCCTCTCACGCTCTATGATCTGTTTTGTTTTTCTTATATATCTATAACGCCTATAGAGTCCGAAAGCCAAAAGCCCAATTAAAAATAAGGCGATGGCCGTCGCAATAACAATTACCTGTTGGGTTTTTTGACGCTGGTTTAAGAGGTCTACTTCTATTTGCTTTTGAGATACCTCATATTTGGTGCGCATATCGGCCATTTGTTGAACGGCTGTTATGTTCTTTACACTATCCCGGTAAACAATATGTTGTTTGTAATAATCAAAGGCCACACTAGGCATCCCTTTTTTGTCGTATAAATCTGAAAGTTGTAAATAGGCAGCACTTATTTGATCTTTTAGCTCGTATTGTTCAGCAAGTTTTAGGCTATTAAGGGCATAACCCAAGGCAGCATCCCAATCGTTTCGTTCCATGTAGATGTCAGACATATAGGTGAGATAAACACAAATAGGATAGTAATCGCCCAGGGTTTCCAAAAGGGTAATGGCCTCGGAGATTTTCTTTTCCGCAATGATAGGTTCTCCTAATTGGGCGTAGGCCAATCCAATATTCCCTAAGTTATATGCCAAGCCAGTTTTGTAATCCAAGGCTTTAAAAATAGCTCCAGATTCCTTAAAAAATATTAGGGCTGAATCTGGCTTAGCCATATTCACGTTGTATTCATCTCCTAGATTTTCCAAGGCTACGGCATAATTCAAGGAATCTTTCAGTTCCTTCATTATTTCAATGGCATTCTTGTAATTTAAAATGGTGTTGCTGTGATTCCCCATAATGGAATACACATTGGCAATGGCGATATACATCAAGCCCAGTTCTTGGATTAAATTTTCCTTCTTTGCAAGTTCTACCCCCTTGAAGTAACTGGCCAATCCCTCACTAAGATCTCCCTTTAGTCTAAGTGAATTTCCCTTTTCTTTATAAGCAGTAAATATATACCGCGTGCTATCAAGTTCTAAGGCTGTTTTTAGGAGTTCTTCACTATAGAGTAAGGACTTTTCAGGGATAGGGTGATATTTTGCCAAATCGGCTAAAATCTGTAGGCGATCATGAGGGCCATAGTTACCAGAAAGATAGATGGACTCAAGACTATCGGCAATAATTTGATTCTGGCCATAGCTAATGGAAGAACATGCTAGGCATAGGCTAAAGTAGAAAATCCTTAATTTAAGACAAAGCCATAGGTTCCCATAGACGGAGGAAGTACACCAACCAATAGGAGAATTAGACTTACACCCTAATTTTCGGATCAATTTCATAGGTATTACCCTCTAGACTAAATTGAATGATGTATTTATACGTGTTGCCCTTAGTGTTCTTTTTTACCTTCCCTTTCACCTTTTTTCTAGGGTGATCTTGCCCCCTTCTACCGTTAAGCTTTCTACTTCTAAATATATTTCTTCGGTGGGGATTGTCAACATCATCTTCTATGATTATTGCTTCTATATCTATAGCCTCTCCCTCTTTGGTAACACCTTCCCAAGCAATTTCATCCTCTTCATTTACAATAATAGTGAAGGTCTCAGGATCATCTTCATTTTCTGTTTCAGTTTCATCGCTTACTGTAAAGGAATAAGCTTTCTTGTTGTTGCCCTGGTCCAAATACTCCGGATCTACGTGCAGGGTTACAACATGTGTAATTTGTGCATAGGTAATACCTTGGAACATCAGCAATGCCATTACTAATAAAACGAAATAGTTCTTAGAGGTACACATAGTCGGACATATTTATAGATTATTCTCCTTAAAGTAGTATACAAATACTTTGGTAGGTCTAAAATTAGGACGAATCACCCCTTTTAATGTCCGGAAGGGAGTTATTAATTATCCAATGTAACAAATTGGCACAAAACAACTCATTAAGTCTATGAAAAAAATGAGGAAAGGAGAATCTGTAAAACAATTTAATGAAGGGTATTTAGTATCTTGTAGTAGTTCTTGCATAAAGGTGTTGGAGCAATACCCCCTTAATAGATATATAAGCTTTGATTTATGGACCAACCACAGCAACCACCAAAAGAATTACATACAGAAAAACTAATGCCACCCTATAGAAGAGGAAGCCATACGGAAGACTTAGTAGATCATTATTGGGGAAGTATCAATTATGTCTTTGGACTCATTAAAGCCTCGGAAATAAAGGCCGGACTCATTCTCTCTTTTTATGGTATTTTGTTTAATATTATTTATCTAAATCATGCTCACATTTTGTCTACAGCCAAGGAGTATACCTATATCTACCTATTAATGGCAGTATGGACCTGCCTTACCATAGCGTCTATTTATTTTAGTATTCGCTGTTTTATGCCCAAGATTGAGGGGAAATTTGATAAGAATATGTTTTTTTTCGAAGATGTAATTACCAAGTATGGTGGGATAAAAGAATTTTCAAAAACCTTTTATAAGGTTAGTTTGGATGAGGTGGAGCTTTTTGATCAATTGGGACAGCAAATTTATGTTAATTCTAAAATCGCCGATGCAAAATTTAAACTTGTAAATAGAGCTATTCGCTTCTTGGCTTTTAGCCTCCTGTTATTGTTTCTTTTACTAGTTTCCGGAATTTTTATTTCGGTTCTATCTGAATAAGGCTTCCCAAAAAGCCAATCCCCGATTAAAAGGCAAAAAAAAAAGCCTGTCACATTACGTGACAGGCTTTTATAAACATTCAAATATATCTTAGTCGATTACTTTTACGTTTACTGCGTTCAATCCTTTTTTACCTTCCTGAAGATCAAAAGAAACTTCATCGCCTTCGCGAATCTCGTCAATTAATCCAGAGATGTGTACAAAATGATCTTTTTCTACGCCTTCTTCAGTGATAAAACCAAAACCTTTAGTGTCATTGAAGAATTTTACTGTTCCTTTGTTCATTGTAATAATAATTAAATTGTAAATACTTTAAGTATGCAAATGTGGTGACAATAATTTAGAATTCAGTAATTTATTTGATTTATTTCATTTTTTTTTCAAATTTGCCCTATTTTTTAGAGCAGGAATCTCAGCCCTTATCCTTTTTTTTGCTACAAAATATCCTCTGTAAATCTTAGTAGCTACCCCACCTAAAGCCTTCTTTCCCTAAGACTCCCACTGTTTTTAACCTTTAGCCACCGTAGCTAAGATGAAACCTATGAACCCATAAAATAAAAATCCCATTTTTAGAGACCTGTTGTAAGGTAAAGGGTTATTTTTGCCCACTTAATTATCAAGAATCTCCAAAAAGGGATAGCAACCTGCATTAACGAGCAAGGTGCTAAAGGGATAAGCCAAATGGATTTGGAACCAATGTTACCCCTATTTCCATGGCCAACCCGCTTCTTTTTGAAATTCCATTAAACATATCAAATGGCATCCCTAAAACAACCCAGCCCCAATTTTTCAGCCTTAATTCCTCTATTGGTTTTTGTATTTACTTTCTTAGGCGCTGGGATCTACCTAAATGATTTTTACGCTTTACCTTCCCCCATAGCGGTTATTGCCGGAATTATAGTTGCCTTTTTAATTTTTAAACGGTCTATAAATTCTAAAATTGGGACGCTGCTGAAAGGATGTGGAGATGATAAGATACTGACCATGTGCCTTATTTATCTCTTGGCCGGGGCTTTTGCCGCTATCACCGAAGCTACAGGTAGTGTAGATGCCATTGTTAATTTTGGATTACATTATATAGACCTCCAATATATTTATTTTGGAATTTTCATTATAGCCTCCTTTTTATCCATATCCACTGGGACCTCCGTAGGCTCTATAGTCGCTTTGGCGCCAATAGTAGTAGGCTTTGCCGATGCTGGTAATGTTTCCCTCCCAATTATGTGCGGTGCCTTATTGGGGGGCGCCATGTTTGGAGATAACCTATCATTAATTTCCGATACCACTATTGCAGCTACCCAATCTCTTGGCTGTAAGATGAGTGATAAGTTTAAACAGAATATTAAAATTGCCCTACCGGCTGCACTTTTCACTATCCTAATCCTCATTATTCAAGGATTGGGGGTCCAGGACCAAGATGCCGAAGTGGTTTCCCAAAACTATTCCGCTATAAAAATTATGCCTTATTTATTGGTTATTGCCCTATCTGTTTTAGGGGTTAATGTTTTTGTAGTGCTGCTTTTAGGTGTTCTGTCCGGTGGCGCACTAGGAATCCTGTATGGGGATTTCACGCTACTGGAATCGACTAAGATTGCTTATGTTGGATTTACCAATATGACGGAAATATTCTTGTTGTCTCTTCTTTCAGGTGGTTTGGCTGCTTTGGTAGCAAAAAATGGGGGGATTGCCTATATTCTTGAAAAGATAAAGGGCCTAATAAAAGGTAAAGCTTCTGCACAGTATGGCATTGGAGCCTTGGTAGCAAGCGTTAATATGGCGATCGCAAACAATACGGTATCTATTATAATTGTAGGATCTATTGCCAAAAAAATAAACGATGACTACGGGTTAGACAATAAGAAAACTGCTTCTATCTTGGATATTTTCTCTTGTATATCACAAGGACTACTACCTTATGGTGCACAGGTATTGATGATTTTAAGCCTTTCGAAAGGAAGATTGGATTATTTAGAACTCATCTCTAACAGCTGGTACCTTTATATTCTTTTAATTTGGACGCTACTTTTTATCGGTATTAGGCCATTATTCGGCAAAAGACAAGCCCTTGTTAATTAGATACCTTCAATTGGGAGCTGTATTTTATAGTGATTTTATCCTTCGATAATATAAACTATTCTTTCGGACACCAATAGGCTCCCTTCGTCCCAAGCCTCTTGGATTTTAGTTGGATAATGCTTTATATAAGCGCTTCAGTCTATGGGAGGCTATGCCTGTATAATTATGAGAATAAAAAAAGCTAAAAAGACTGTGAGGTCATTATTATCTGAACGTTAAAAAACGATGCGACCATGAAAAACAACAGATTCCACTGGTCTAAAACAGAATTGAAAATTTATATTTTGCTGCTTTGTGCCAATGCAGACGCTAGGGTGTCGGCCGAAGAATTGGAATTTATAAAATCTAAAATTGACGGGGGAACCTTTGATCGCGTGTATGCCGAATTTTTAAATGATGATGAGGACAGTTGTATAGAGAAAATTGAAAATGGTATTGCTGTATTCGATTATTCCTATAAAGAACTAAGCCAAATTAAACAGGAGGTTATGACGGTGTTTAAAACGGATAAGAACTTTCTTTTAAGTGAAGATAGATTGCGTCAGCACCTTGATAATATATTATACTAACACGCACTATAAACACAAGGCGTATAATTTTATCTTATCCTTATTCATTATCTTTAAACAGCTAAAATTTCATCCAAAAATTTAAATACCCATCATACTTGTTTTGAAGAGATATAAGTTTAATCTCCCCCAACAGTTATTCCCCCAGTTTATTTTGCACAATCGCATACTAGTCCCCTTTTACCAAGGCTTCACACGGTACTAATTTCCTGTTAAAGTCGGATTAGAAAAATGAATGTTCATTCAGTTTTGCTACTTTCGCAATACCTTTGGTTTTATATCTCCAATATATGGATGGTAAACCACCTTAATCCAATATGTTATGGTAAAACTTAAAAAAAGTATTGATAAACGGAATGCTTTAATGGAAGCGACTATCAGTTTAGTAAACAACAATGGCTTTCATGCTGCCCCAATGTCCAAAATTGCAAAAATGGCCAATGTGTCCCCAGCTACTATTTACCTATACTTTGAAAACAAGCAAGATTTAGTAAACAAGGTATACTTGGAAGTAAAATCGCAATTTACTTCCTATGCCTTTGAAAACTATGATCCTAAATTACCGGTAGAAGCCGGATTTGAAATTATCTGGAGGCGGATTGCCGATTTCAAGCTAAAGGAAACAGAAGAAGCTTTGTTTTTAGCCCAATGTGACAATACCCCTATGATTTCGGAGGATAGTAGACAAAAAGGATTGGTGCATTTGCAGCCGCTATTAGATTTATGGGAGCGCGGACAAAAGGAAGATATTATTAAACCCATTTCCCCCTACCTACTCTACGCATATACTATAAACCCATTGTCTTTTCTTATGGTGATGCAAAACCGAGGTGCCTTTAAAATAGATGAGGTAGATTTGGAACAAGCGTACCGGGCAGCATGGAACAGTATATCGGTTCCAAATAGATTTAAATGAGTTAAGCTAAAAACTCCTTATTAAGTATAATAATCAGTATTCAATAATAATTGAATTAAAATAGAACATTATGACAAAAACAATACTATTAAACCAGCGCCCTGTGGGCACCCCCACTTTATCGGATTTTAAACTTATAAGCACAGAGGAAGAACTGCAACCCCAGGAGGGAGAAATGATTTTGGAAACCACTTATATATCCGTAGACCCCTATTTACGGGGTAGAATGAGCGATGCCAAATCGTATATCCCTCCTTTTGAATTGGGGAAACCTATCACTTCTGGCGTGGTTGCCAAAGTAGTGGATTCCAAAAACGATCAGTTTAAAGAAGGGGAATTTGTATCTGGGATGTTAGAATGGAAAACGAGTCAAATTTCCACAGGAGAGGGCTTATTAAAAATAGACGGAAATAAGGCTCCCCTTAGTGCTTATTTGGGCATATTGGGTATGACGGGACTTACCGCCTATCTCGGCCTTACACAAATTGGAAAACCAAAAGCGGGAGAAACCTTAGTGGTTTCGGGAGCTGCAGGGGCCGTTGGAAGCGTTGTGGGACAGATTGGAAAAATATTAGGTCTCAAAGTAGTGGGTATAGCAGGTACGGATGAGAAGGTAGCAATGCTGGAATCCGATTTTGGATTTGATGTCGCTATAAATTACAACAGTACCGAAGATATGACTGCCGCGCTGAAAAAAGCCTGTCCCAATGGAATTGATATTTATTTTGACAATGTAGGCGGACCCATATCCGATGCAGTACTCTTTAACATTAACCGATTTGCACGAATGATTATTTGCGGTGCTATTTCCGTATATAATAATACCGAACTACCGAAAAGTATAAGTGTACAGCCCTTCCTAATTAAAAATAGTGCCTTAATGCAAGGGTTTATCGTCTCTAATTACGCTGACAAATTCCCTGAAGCAATAGAACAATTAGCAACATGGCTAGCAGAGGGTAAGTTATCCTATACGGAAACTATTGTAGAGGGATTTGAAAGTACGCCCCAAGCATTTCTAGACCTTTTTAAAGGAAAGAACAAAGGGAAAATGATTGTTAAAGCATAATGATTTTAATAATCGATAAATGAATTACTAATCTAAAAAATTAAGAAGATGAACATATTATTTGTATTAACATCCCATGATAAATTGGGCGACACTGGCAAGAAAACGGGTTTTTGGATCGAGGAATTTGCCAATCCCTACTATACCTTATTGGATAAGGGCGCAACCATAACCTTGGCTACCCCCAAAGGTGGCCCTGCCCCTATTGATCCCAGCAGTGACACTCCAGATGCGCGTACGGAGGATACGGAGCGTTTCAAGAAGGATCCGGAGGCGCAGGAAAAAATTAAAAACACCTATAAATTAGCCGATATAAAAGCGAGTGATTATGACGCCGTTTTTTATCCAGGTGGTCACGGTCCCTTATGGGATTTGGCAACGGATAGTACGTCTGTTCAACTTATTGAAAGTTTTAATAATCAAAAGAAACCTATTGCTTTTGTCTGTCACGCACCAGCCGCACTAAAAGAGGTTACTAGCAGTGAAGGCAGTCCTTTGGTAAAAGGAAAAAAAGTAACGGGATTTACCAATTCTGAGGAAGCTGCGGTTCAACTTAAGGATGTGGTTCCATTTTTGGTAGAGGATATGCTAAAGGAAAAGGGAGGTATCTATTCCAAAGCGGGAGATTGGGAGGCTTATGCGCTTCAAGATGGAAATTTAATTACAGGGCAAAATCCCGCTTCCTCCAAATTAGTGGCAGAAAAGCTACTAGAGGCCTTAAGTAAATAGGTTATTACAATTATATTACGCTATAATGGGTAATTAGCAGGTTTAGCCTCTATTTCACTTGGGAAAAATAGAGGCTAAACCACTACTTATAGTCAAACTCTTCCTTTTTTAACTACCTGAGTAAATTCTGGAACGTAACTCTACAATGCTTATATTAATAAGATCAATTCTTATGGTTTTATGTTTTGATTGACCTTAAACAAGTTAGTGGGATCGTATTTTTGCTTCATTTTTACCAGTCGATCATAGTTGTGTCGGTAGCTAGTTTTTACCCGATCTTGTCCCTCATTCATCATAAAATTTGAATAGGCTCCTCCTGCCGAATACGGATGAAGGGCTTTCCAATAATTTTTACACCAATCTGTGATGAGCTCCCTATTTTCTGGATTAGGGTCTACCCCCACAATAACACCCGCATAGCTAGCATCCCTATAGGCCCAGGCAGTATCCTCTGGCCCAACTCTACTGGCAGCACCTAGTATTGGGTATAAATGCATCTGGGATAAAACGGTCGGAATTTTAGAACCATATTCCAAATGAGCCTCCCGTATTTCCTGCCCTAATTCATTAAAAAAGTCGGCCCTCCAATACCATTCCAGGCCTGGAGGAAGCATGTTATCAAATAAAGTTTGAATAGAAGGATACGGCATTTCTCCAACATGTTGAAATATGGGGTTAAGATCCAAAACCTCTTTAAAGAGCGCGTCAAATTTATCGGGATCCCCAGTATAACACCACACAATTCCACAAAACTGTTTATTGTGTAGGAATTCTGGAAAAGGAGGTCCAGGTATAACCATCGTAGCTATAAATCCATTTAGATCATCCGGAGCACTCCTGATAAATTTATCGTACCACGCCATAATTTCCGCTACCTGTTCTATTGGCCATAGGGTTGGCCCACCAATTACAGTTTTAATGGGATGAGCCTGAAATTTAAAGGAGGTTACCACCCCAAAGTTTCCTCCACCCCCACGGATGGCCCAGAATAAATCTGAGTGTTGATCTTTGTTTGTCGTTACAAAACTACCATCCGCCAAGACCATATCGGCCTCCACTAAATTATCAATGGTAAGTCCAAATTTCTTGGAAAGATGACCTACTCCTCCACCAAGTGTTAGGCCCCCAACGCCAGTGGTAGATATTATTCCTGAGGGAATAGCCAATCCAAAGGCATGGATAGCATGGTCTACCTCGCCCCATAGGTTGCCCCCGCCTACCCGTACCGTATTATTGGAGGTATCCACGCGGACATTTTTGAGACCCGATAAATCTATAACCAGGCCATCATCACATATTCCCAAACCACCTCCATTGTGTCCCCCAGATCTCACGGCAATCAATAAGTTGTTTTCTCGCCCAAAGTTAACGGAGGCTATTACATCGGCTACATCAACACATTTTACTATCATTCCAGGACTTTTATCTATCATCCCGTTATATACCTTTCTGCTACGATGATAATCTTCGTGAGACGGCATAATTACCTCCCCCTTTATTTGCTCCGTAAAGGAGGCTACAATACCCGTATCCATATCTACAACCATTTCCATAATTCAATAATTTAACTGTTCGTTTTTATTATTCTTTTTCTATTAGCATTATTGATGAATTAATGCTTAGTGACCTTTGGAAAAGCATCCAAGGGTTCTTCAAATGCAATAAAAAGCACACATGGATCTTTCCCGAGACATTTTGCGGTATGTAGTTTATTGGCAGGTCCATATGCATAGGTGCCAACTTTCATTATTTTCTCCTTCTCGCCTTCATAGGTAACTTGTAATTCACCTGAAACAAGAATCATTCGCTCTGCAGAACTGTGATAATGTGTGGGAATGTCATAGTTTGGCGGGACTTTGAAGAAAATATCCACATTCTTTTTAGAAGGGTCCCCATGTAATACAGCTATGGTGCAACCTTCTGGCATAAAATCTGGACAGGGTCCCCACTGCAGCTCCTTGTCCTCATGGGTTCTTAACTGCGAGGATTCTTCCCCCATTTTCATTTCATCCTGTCCGTAAACTTCACATCCAATTAAAAAGATGGATAGCAGCAAGACTGTTTTAATTTTTAAAAAATTGATCTTGTAATTCATGACTTGGAATTTAGAGGTTAATACAATAATTAACTAGTTGATTCCCTCCAACTCTACAGTCTTCCAAAAGTATAGATTGGAGGAATTGTGCAACCATTTTATCATTCCCGCTCATAATATTCTACGAGGTGTGGGAAGTGTCGAATCAGTAAAACAAGGGCGGTTGGTTTTTTATTTTATACGAGGGGGAGTATTACATCGTAGCAGTTTTATAACAGCACCACTACAAGTTTCTTTAAAAAGAACACTAGCTGTTTTTGGGTGATAAACACTGCTTTAATGTAAAAATATTGATAATATAAGGCAGGAGCAGCTAATTTTGGTTCAAAAAACAACAAAATGTAAGCAACCTAATATTATGGGTGTCAACAACTAAACGGTGTAATTTTGAATGTAGCTGGAAGGAAGGATGCCAAACCTATCCATAAAACATTTTGAAAAATAGGCTGGACTATTAAAGCCAGTGGTAAAGGCGGTCTCCGAAATATTCTTATTGTTTTTTCTTAACAGCTCCAGTGCCCTTTCCAAGCGGTACTCCTTTATAAAGCTATTGGGCGACTTTCCGCATAGGGCTTGCATTTTCCTATATAATTGGGACTTACTGTATCCTAAGTTCTTACTGAAATTATTGGAACTGAAGCTTGCATTATGCCATTCCTTCTCAGTATAATCCATAATGCGATCCACTAATTTTTCCTCTCCTGTTGTGAGCGTCTTTATATACTTATGGGTTAGTTTTACATTTAAGTTTTCACTTTCGTATAACTCCCCTACCTCCGGAGATAGCACAACTTTATCATGAATAAGAGCGCTAAATCGCTCTGCTAGTTTAATAGTGTCCTCAAAAATACTTTCTTTCTCAGTAACAGGTACTCCCGCATGCAGTCCGATGCTCAATTGGGCATCTTTACCTCCATTAGAGGCCAGTGGCGTAAGCTGAGTGTAAATTCCCTGGGCACAATGCACGGCTTTGCTGACGGAAGAAAAGGAGGCTAGAAAATAATCTGATTTTTGTTTAACTATACGCCCTTTTAATTTAGCTATGGAGGTTAAAATGGACGTAATGTTTGATTGTATCTTTTGTTGAAATTGTTTAGAATGTGCGGAATTGAATTTAACCACGCGTAATCGTATCACCATTATGGTTCTAAAAGCGGGGTCGTTGATGATATTTAACGTGGTGTTTTGAGATTTCTTAGGATCTTCAATCCGCCCCAAAAAAGATTCTACAATGCTTCCGTCCACTTCAATAATTCTATGGGGAACATCACCGTGTGCATGGTTATGCATGTCTTGGATGGCCTTTTTATTGGGTGCTTTTATCAAACAAAAGGCGGTACGTCTTTTCTCATCGCACCAATAGGTCATTCCCTTGCAATTATAAAGGTGTTCGATTTTTAAATCTTCCCTATGCATTTTTGCCACGTGTTCTGCGGTAATGGATTCGGGAATGTCATGACGATCCATGTAAATTGACATAGGCATATTTTTATACAAGTTAGTGATTTTAATTAAATTATAAGACTAATTAGGTGTTTTTGAGTTCCTAAAATCGGATATTCTATTTAAAACAAAAAAATCCCTTTTTAAAAGGGATTCTAGAGAGCCTAACTTGTTTAAATTAGGTTAATTGCTTATGATTATTCTTTAATTTTAAAAATGCCTCCTGAAGCTTTTTAGTGATTTCCCCCACGTTTTCTCCGTGGTAATAAAAATGGTCGTCCAGTTGCCTTATAGATGCTATCTGGGTGGTAGTCCCTGTTAAGAATGCTTCGTCCATTTTCAATAGTTCCTTTTGAGGAACTCCTTCTTCCTGTACTTCCAGACCTAATTGCTGGCAAAGCTCCAGGACTAATTGCCTAGTAATACCATTCAAGATAAATCTATCGGCCGGATGGGTGTAAACCACCCCCTCCTTTACAAAAAAGACATTACAGTGGGAAGCTTCTGTTACCACCCCATTTCTGATAAGTATATTTTCAAAACAGCCTTGTTGCATCGCATGTTCATTGGCCATCACATTGCCTAATAAAGAAGTCATCTTTATATCGCATCTGCCCCATCTAACATCCTCAGAAGTCACTACGGAAGCCTTCATCGTATTAATTTCTGGCAAGATCCTTGGTGTGGCATACATCATTACGGTAGGAGTTATAGCCTTAGGGTAATTATGCTGCCTGGGAGCAACTCCCCTACTCACATGCATGTACAACAAGCAGTCTTTATCCGCTAAATCTGATGCCCTAAGCAAGCGGTTAATTTCCGCTACTAGGTTGCTGGTATCAAAGTCGATTTTTATGGTGCGCAGATTCTCAGCCAAACGCTTAAGATGGGCATCTCTATAAAAAAACTGTCCATTAATCTTTACCATCACCTCATAAATTCCATCCCCGAATAAAAATCCCCTATCAAAAATGGAAATTTTGGCAGATTGGGAATCTAGAATGTCCCCATTTAGGTAAACTTTTTTAGGATATGAATTATTCATAGGATACATACATTTAGGCTGGCACTAAATTAGCGCGATTAATCTATTAATGCCATAAATATATTATAATAAAGCTCTTGTTGGGTACCCTAGATTTATTTAAAAAGTAGGGGGTAGCAATACTGTCTTACATTCCAAAGAAATGAAACGTTATTTTATGGAACTCCCTACAACAGGTATCTGGCAGTATCTCACTTTTAAAGTATAAAAAAGGGACCTTATTCAGGTCCCTTTTACGCACTATGTAAGATTTAAATACCCTCCGTTCCATAGAGACGGAGAGCTGAAAATTATAGGTTTTTTTTCATCCAGCACCTCATGGGCTTGTCCTGAGGTAATAGAAGAACCTATTTTAAAGTAATTATTGTACGCCCCTTGCTTTTAGCATAGGTGTAATTTTAGGCGCTCCACCTCTCCAATCCTCGTACATTTTTTCCAATGGTAAGGTGTTTCCTCTAGAAAGGATCATATCCCTAAATCGCTGTCCATTTTCACGTGTAAGTCCGCCATTGTTCTCAAACCAATCAAAAGCGTCGTGGTGCAGCATTTCCGTCCATAGGTAAGAATAATAACCAGCAGCATAACCACTAGAGAAAATATGAGCGAAATAGGTAGACCTATAACGTGGTGGTACTGCTTTTACCACATCGAGTTTTGTTTTACTCAAGGCCTCTTTTTCAAAGGCATTGGCATCCTCAATTGTGGTATCTGCTGATATGGTGTGCCATTGCATATCCAAATTGGAAGCAGCTAAATTTTCAGTTAGGCTATATCCTTGATTAAAGGTGCCAGATTTTTTAATCTTGTCTATCAACGCTTGCGGAATAGTCTCTCCAGTTTGGTAATGAAGGGCATAATTCTTCAATATTTCTGGATATAAGGCCCAATTCTCATTAAACTGAGACGGGAACTCAACAAAATCCCTAGATACTGATGTCCCAGAAAGTGAAGGATACTGCTGATCTGCAAAAAAGCCGTGAAGGGCATGTCCAAATTCATGGAACATGGTGCTCACTTCATCATAGGTCAAAAGTGCTGGTTCTCCCGCAGCTGGTTTTGGGTAATTACACACGTTGTAGATTACCGGCTTTTTGTTGTACAATTTGGATTGGGTAACAAAATTACTCATCCAAGCCCCTCCCCGCTTACTAGGACGAGAAAAGAAATCTGCATAGAAAAGGCCTAGTGGATCCCCATTCTCTTCAAACAATTCGTAAACCATCACATCTTCATGATAGGTTGGAATATCTGTCCTTTCCTTGAAGGTAATACCGTATAATTTTTCGGCCGCATAGAAAACGCCTTTTTCCAAAACGGTCTTCAACTCAAAATAGGGCTTGATCTGATTTTCGTCCAAGTCATATTTTGCAATCCTCACCATTTCTGCATAGTGGTTCCAATCCCAAGCTTCTAAGGTGAAATCGCCCCCTTTTTGCTTCACCATTTGTTGTATCTCCGCAGCTTCAGCCTTTGCTTTGGCGGTTGCAGCAGGAACCAGACCATTAAAGAATTCCATCACATTTTCAGAATTTTTGGCCATGGTATTCTGCAAGCTCCATTCGGCATAGTTAGCGAAACCAAGCAAAGCCCCTTTTTTAGCGCGTAATTCGGCTATTTCAATAATAAGCGCTTTCGTATCATAGTCTGAACCATCGGCCCTATGCCAAGCAGCAGAAAAAAGCTTTTCCCTACTTTCCCTGTTTTCCATGGCTTGCAATAAGGGCTGCTGAGTAGTGTTTTGAAGAGGAACCTTCCATCCTTCCCCGTCTTCATTTTCTAAACCCTTTAGTTGCGCCTCCGAAAGACCTGCTAAATCGGATTTATCGGTAAAAATCACCGCGCCTGCATTATTGGCCTCTAATAAGGTTTTATTGAATTTTGTGGTTAAAGTGGCCAATCTGGAGTTATAAGATCTTAGGGTTTCTTTTTTATCGGCAGGCAGATTCGCACCGGCAATTTCAAAATCTTCAAAGTAGTTTTCCAATAACTTTAACGACTCTGCATCCAATTTCAAACTTTCCCTGGTTTCGTAAAGGGACTTTACTCTTTGGAAGAGTTTATCGTTTAGGTAAATTGCATCACGTAATTCTGCAAATTTAGGGGCCATCTCTACTTGAACCGCCTGGATGGTGTCATTGGTATGGGCACTTGTGAGGGCGTAGAATACATTTCGCACCCTATTTAAAGTAGCATCACTCTTTTCCAATGCCAATATAGTATTGTCAAAAGTTGCTGCTTCCGGGTTGTTAGCAATTTTTTCCAAGGCCTCCTTTTGCTCTGCTATCCCTTGTAATAATGCAGGCTTAAAGTGGCTGTTTTTAATTTGTGTAAAATCGGGGGCGTAATAAGGTAGGTTAGATTCTACCAACAACGGATTCTCAGAAGGATCTGAGAGCGTCCCCTTGCTTTTGTCTTTAGAGTTGTTACACGCAGTAAACAAGACGGTTAACATTAAAATTGTAGATGCTTTTTTCATTTACTCTTCGTTTTAAATCGTAATTACCAAAGATAGTCAAAATGCAATGATTGGTCATAGTAATATCGAGGATACCAATTTTTAAGGAATCAAAGATCTGCAGTGACTATTACCCTTTCATACTGAACTAAAAATGGATTAGGGAAATCTACTACTATTACAAGATGGTGTACCGCTACAGTGGGAATATTTTTGAATAGCGTTTAGGAAAGGATTATTTATATTTACCCAGACTATATAAAGATTTACCGATCCATTAAAACATAGCTGTATTATTGGCTTGGTAGCTTAATAGTTCAATAAAATAAAAGAATTCCTATCTTTTCTTCTGTCAATGATAAACGGTTAAAATAGGGAATGTAATAGTATATGGAACTAATTGGAACAGCTAAGTTTTATTACTTAAAGCCACTACTTATCACGCTTATATACTTCCTATCTAATGGTGTAAATGCGCAGTTGGTGAACATAGAATCCAAAAGGATGCAAAGTGATTCTGTCCGGTTTGCATTAAAGAGCGATTTATTGTTTAATTATACCGATAATAACGGGGATTATTTATTTCAGATAGGCTCTAACTTAACCACTCAATTTAAAACAAAAGACCTACAAAAAATATTTTTCTTTATTGGAAATTATAAGCTTATTAGAAGTAACGAAAAGGATTTTCAAAACTCCTGGTTCTTTCACCTGCGGTACAATCAGAAACTAACCTCCTTGTTTCGTGTTGAAGCTTTTATCCAAAACCAGAACAATACTAAGCTTACCATAACTTCTAGAAACCTCGTTGGCGCTGGAATCCGATTAAAATTGATTTCTTCAGAAATGACTCGGGTATATTTTGGCAATGCATATATGTATGAAATAGAGAAAATAGCAGATACGGGGCAGCAGTTTTACAACCACCGAAACAGTAGCTACCTTTCTGCAACGCATTCCTTTAAAGAAACTTCTTTAAATCTAACGGAAACCATATACTTTCAGCCATTGTACAACGACTTTGGAAACCATCGAATCCTATTACAGATGAAAGCAGAATTACCCTTGTCCAAAGTTATAAGCCTTTCTGCACTCTATAATTATTTTTACAGTAGTTTTTCTGCGGTAAACGATATTGACCGGTCCTCCAATTTAAGTTTAGGAATTACATTTACCTACTAAATAAGATGTGAATGTTCCCCGTAACAACCAGACAGGGGTGCCAATGTTATGGGGGGTGTTGTCCTATGCCTCCTTGGCCTGCCTTGAGGTTATTGATTTTTAAACTTCCGAAAACGGTTGAGGATAAATCCGGTAAAGATTTAATCTTTAAGGGATTCCATGTCTATAACAAACCGATACTTTACATCGGAATTAATAACTCGTTCATAGGCGGTATTAATATCCTGCATTTTAATAAGCTCAATATCCGATACAATCTGGTGCTCTCCACAAAAATCGAGCATCTCTTGGGTTTCTTTAATTCCACCTATCAAGGATCCCGCTATGCGCTTTCTTCCCATTATAATACCTCCACCGTGAAAAGGTTTTAAGGGCTCTACCGCCCCCACCAATACCATGGTAGCGTCAATTTTTAAGAGGGATATATATGGATCCATCTCATGACCTACCGGGATAGTATTTAAAATAAAGTCGAAACTATTTCTATGAGCATCCATTTCTTCTTGGTCTTTAGATATCAGTACCTTGTGGGCTCCCAGAGCTTTGGCATCCTTGGCTTTATTTGGGGAGGTGGTAATCATAACCACTTCGGCTCCAAGTGCATTTGCAAATTTCACCCCCATATGCCCTAAACCACCCAAACCAACGACTCCCACTTTATCACCTTTTCCCACCTTCCAATGACGGAGGGGAGACCATGTGGTAATACCGGCACACAAAAGGGGCGCGGCCGCGGCGGGGTCAATTTGTTCGGGGATCCGCAACACAAATTGCTCGTCTACCACCACCGATGTGGAGTATCCCCCATAGGTCTGTTGTCCCTTAAGGTGTTTATCTTTACTATTATAAGTAAACGTAGGGCCATTTTCACAGAATTGTTCCAAATGATCCTGACAAGGCGGACAGTGGTGACAAGAATCTACCAAACACCCCACACCAACCAAGTCGCCCTGCTTAAAATTTTTCACATCACTCCCCACTTCTACGATACGTCCAATTATTTCATGTCCCGGCACCACAGGGTAGGTGGTGTTTTTCCACTCATTTCGGGCCGTATGAATATCACTATGGCAAACTCCACAATGGGTAATGTCTATTTTAATATCCTTGTTGCCAACATCCCTTCGCTTAATAGATAGCGGTTTTAAATCTTCAGCGGCAGCGTTGGTTCCATAAGCTTTTATTGTTCCCATCTTCTCTTTTTTTTAGTATAAACCAAGGATTGTGAAAGAGCCTTTTCTACCGTCCTCCCTTATCCTTAATTAGGCCTACTTAAGGTACAAATTATTCGCATAATAACTTATAGGAGAATCAATTAAAAATGACGATTTAAAGATTTACTGCCAATACGAAATTCCCGAAACTACCAGTGTATCTAGTCTATTCCTCCAGATCGTAACGAAGTAGCCTAAGGGCATTTAAAACCACCACAAGGGTAGAACCTTCATGGATTGCTACGGCAACACCAATATTGGCGAATCCGAAAATAGTAGCGGGCACCAATAAAGCGACAACCCCCATACTCATCCATAGATTTTGTTTAATTATTTGTCTAGACTTTCTCCCTAGTCCAATTACAAAGGGAAGGCTTTCTATTTTATCGGACATAAGGGCTACATCTGCTGTTTCTAGGGCCACATCACTACCAGCAGCTCCCATTGCAATCCCCACGGTACTAATAGCCATAGCAGGCGCATCATTTACCCCATCCCCTACCATGGCAACCTTTTTGTTAAGCTTTTTTAGCTCTTCAATGGCTTTAACCTTATCTTCTGGTAGTAAATTGCCTTTGGCGTCGGTTAATCCAATTTGCTTGGCTATGGAAGCGGCTACCCGTTGATGATCTCCAGTCAGCATTATCATTTGCTTAATGCCTATCCTTTTCAAACGTTCTAAAGTTGAGGCTGCAGTTTTTCTGGGGACATCCATTACACTAATTAGACCAATTAAGGTATTCTGGTAACCCACCAGCATCACCGTATTTCCATTTTGCAGCAGCTCATCCATTTGTCCGTGCGTTTTTGCATCTACTGTTATCTGGGCATCCTCCATCATTGGTACATTTCCAATAGAAACCTGACTCCCATTGTATTGAGCTGTTACCCCTTTCCCTTGAATCGCTTGTAGATTGGAGGATTTGTGTTTATTTTCAATCCTGTACTCCCCTTTTATATCCTTGGCGATGGCCCTGGCTAGGGGGTGGTTGCTTAAACTCTCTACATCTAACACCAGTTCTAAAAACTGCTCCTTATTGAAACCGTTTAGAGGTAGTAGATTGGTTACCCTTGGTTTTCCTTCCGTAAGTGTTCCTGTTTTATCAAAGGCAATTATTTTAAGGGTACCCATATCCTCCAAGGCGCGACCACCTTTGATAAGGACTCCTTTTTTAGCCCCTCTGGCAATAGCGCTCAATACAGCACTGGGAGTAGAAATGGCCAATGCACAAGGACTGGAGGCTACCAATACGCTAATGGCCCTGTATAAACTTTCCCTAACCGTTTCATCTATAACCAAATGGGCAAAACACAAGGTGGTTACTAAACTAATGACTGCGGGCACAAACCATTTTTCAAACTTTTTGGTTTGCAGCTGAGTGGGCGACTTCTTAGTTTCTACCTCGCTCACCATTTTAATTAATCTAGAAATGGTGGTGTCCTTACTTAGTTTTAATACCCGTACCTCTATCAGGTTATCCCCATTTAGAGTCCCCGTAAAAACTACATGGGAGGCCTCTATTTTGTCAAAATCGGGTAATTTTCTTTCTGGATCGATAGCAGTTTTGTCTACAGGAATACTTTCTCCGGTAATGGAAGATTGATCTATACTACTACTCCCCTTTACTATAACACCATCTGCCGATATTTGACTATTGGGCTTTACAACTATAATATCGTCTATTTTTAAGTCTTCTACAGCTATTTCCACTGTAGTATTTCCTTTTCTTACTAAAGCGGTTTTTGGAGATAGCTCTCCCAACGCTTCTATAGATTTTGTTGCTTTGTTTAATGCGTGGTGCTCCAAAGCATGCCCCAAACTAAAAAGGAATAGTAGTAATGCCCCTTCGGCCCAACTGTCAATATAAGCAGCTCCCAAGGCGGCAGCTATCATTAGAAAATCAATCTCGAACTCCCCTTTCCTTATTTTAACTACCGCTCCTAGTAAGGTATAGTAACCTCCAAAAAGATAGGCAATTATGTAGCTGCTGAGGGAGGTCCATTCTGGAAGTTGGGTTAGTTTGGATAGAATAATTCCTAAAAAGAAAAATACACCGCTTAAAATAGCAAAATACAATTCAGTTTTTTCTCCAAAAACTCCTCCATGGTGATGTTCGTTGCAGGCGGGGCTTTTAATAATTTGCACTTTTTTCGTTTCCATTTATTAAAATAATTCTACCCCAAAAATACCACTTATGTACGTGCAATGGCAGTGCATTTAATGATTACAATTATCGCAAATACCTTTAACCAACATATTTATGTCTTCAGGGACAAATCCGTCCGGAAGGTGAATGGTTGGAATTCTATGCTCAGTTAAGCAAATGGTTTGGTTGCATTCCGTGCAATGAAAATGTAAATGAAGATCTGCATGTTTTCCTTCATCCCTATCGTGATTACAAAGTGCGTATTTTGGAATACCCGTGCCATCATCTATTTGGTGGACCATACATTTTTCCTCAAATGTTTTAAGGGTGCGGTAGAGGGTGGTTCTATCCGATTTTTCAAAATTATCTTCCACAGCAGAGAGACTCACGGCCGACGTTTGACCGCTCATAAATTGATGGACCAAAATTCGCATAGCCGTTGGCCGAATACCAAATTCTTTTAATTGTCTTTCAGATTCTTTCATACCTTAATATACTGCAAACTTTCAGTTTCCTATAGCAATATATTAAATTGGATAGGTATTGCTTACAGGAAACATTTTTCACAATATTAGGTAGAAAATCTCACTAAGCATAAGGTTTCAGCATTCCCTGAGGGAATAGCAGTACTAATAGGAATAAACACTTTACAAGGGTCATAATAATGGGGTTGATATACCTGTTTTCCATCCCTTAAAAACTCCTTCATCACTACAATGTAGGCTGATTTTAATTAAGCATATCAGCGTAGCTTAATGCCTTACGCTCCCTATTTGGATGGAAAGTCCGCATGCGCCATTATCTCTTCTATTTGAAGCGTATGTCTTTCCGTATGTCCAGACATAAAGAGTATAAGCTGATAGGCATCTATAGTACCAAAGGGAAATTCGGCATATCGGTTTCGAAGGTCTTCTTGCGTTTTCTTAATGAATTTTATGTTATCCTTCCTTTTACTCTTAAATGCTTTTAGCGCTGCTTCATGAGTTCCGTACTTTCCGGACGGTTCAAAGGGCTTTTGGGTCTTAATCTTATTGCTTCTATCAGTGATTATGCCTAACACTGCGTCATCTGATAAATTAACTTCCGAACGTCTGTTTGAATTTGAAGGTTCCTTTAATAGGTTTTCCAACATTTCAAATATGATGCTTTCAGAAAGTGCAATATGTTCCGTGTTTTCAGCTATAGACCAGGAGTTCGGATTCATTTTAAAATTTAATTGCGCCTCACTAAGTCCTCTTACCGTCTTAGTTAAATGCTGAGAGCTCTTGTTCATTTCCTTAATTGCACGGGTCCGTTCTGCCTTTGTTAATGGGGAATCCGCAAGATTAAATCCAACTAACAGCAAGGCAAAAATTGGGATGATAATTTTTTTCATGGTACATAGATTTTAGTTCAAAAAACAAGATATATAATAATCAGGGAGGGAGTGAAAAAAAATGGGAGGGGATGACTTCGTCTGTTCTCCCTTTTACTAAATAGCCTGCTCTTTTAATTACTTGGAGCATTCATGGTGAATTCCAGTTTGCTGAACATGAAAATCATCATGGGGATACAAGTAAATTTACCAAACTTCCTGGTATTGTGCAAGTAAGTCCCTCATTATGACAGGATAAAGAGTATCTAATTATCCCATGATTTTATGTCTACCTTAATAGATAACGTTACTCCCATGTACATCTTCCTTGTACTACCCTTGGTTTCCTTGCGTCTTTAATTTAGCTTTGTCTTTCATTTTATTTCAAAATCCCGATTCTAAACTTCCGATGGTGGTAGATTCCCATGTTCACTTTAAAATACACAAACCTTTTGGCGTCCTTAGTCAGTTTACCTCCAATGACTCCAAGGAGGCCAGAAAAAAGCGATTTCTTGGGGAGTTTTATCCCTTCCCTCCTCTAATTATGCCCATTGGAAGATTAGACGAAAAATCTGAGGGACTCCTTCTCCTTACTACCGATGGGAAACTAAGTGACCAGGTTAATCGTATGGGGGTAGAAAAAGAATACTATGTACAATTAGATGGTGAAATCACTACCAATGCATTGGAAGCGCTACAAAATGGGGTGGAAATTGGGTTTCATGGAAAAAGATATACTACCAAACCAGCAGAAATCTCCTTATTAAATGAGCCTCCTAATCTAGTTGAACCAAACTCCAAACTTAGAATTGGCCGGCACCGGCCCACTTCCTGGATAAGTATAATCCTTACCGAAGGAAAGTTTAGACAGGTGCGTAAGATGACGGCAGCAGTGGGTTTTCCCACAGTGAGGTTAGTAAGGGTGCGAATTGGAAATATTGGATTGTGGGATCTAGAACCTGGCGAAGTGGCTCCCCTAGCAGCAATTACTAACTTAATTTAAATGATGCTCCTATTTAAGAGAGCCCCCGCCTTAGTACCATATCCAAAACAAGCAACTAATGATCCCTTTTATCCCTTGTGAAGGGGACAAATCGTACCGGAGCCAGAATCTCCTTCTTAAGTTTATTAGCTTTTTTAGTGATTTTTATTAAATAAGTTCCGTCCCTATCATCCACAGGTATCACCATACGCCCACCTACTTTTAATTGGGAAATTAAAGGTTCGGGAATTTCTTCGGCACCGGCCGTAACCATTATCCCGTCAAAGGGGCCATTTTCTGGCCATCCGTGATAGCCGTCTCCCCATTTAACGGTAACGTTGTTGTACCCCAAGGAATCTAACCGCTCTTTAGCCGATTGAGCTAGGTCTTGAATAATCTCTATGGTATATACCGAATTTACAATTTCGCCCAATACCGCCGCTTGGTAGCCAGACCCGGTGCCAACCTCCAGTACCTTGTCTGTTGAACCCAACGCTAGTGCTTCGGTCATTAATGCTACAATATACGGTTGGGAAATGGTCTGCTCATTGCCTATGGGAAGGGCATAATCGCTATACGCCTGCTTTGCAATCTTTTTAGGCACAAATTTATGCCTAGGCACTTGTTTCATTGCCTCTAAGGTGGAAGGGTCTTTGATACCCCTCGCTATAAGTTGTCTTTCTACCATGATTTTTCTTTCTAAAGCCCTGTCTTCTTGTGCCACAGAATTAGTTAGCATACAAAAAATGGAGCTCACTACTAAAAGATACGAAATACGCATTTTATATAAAGTTTAGGAAAGTGGCTGTTATACCCTATAAGATACAATATAATTTTCAATAGAAGAAAATGGACCCTATTTAAAGTAACCTCCAAAATTTAATCATAGTACAATGAAGCGTCATCCCCTACTGAAGGGATAGCTTGAAAACACCAAGGATCCGCAAATCTACATAACACACAAAAACACCGACCCCCTATTTAATAGGATTCAACAACCAAAGGTGTTAATTAAATCATAAAAAGGTACCTTTTTATACATAGTACTGTAACAAAAATATTCATCCTTCGTCTTAATCGTGTAAACCATCAAAAAACATACAACATGGAAACGGTATACCCACATTTAAGAAGACCTAAAATATATTTTAAAAGCAAACTTGGTTGGGTTACTGACAGGTGGTACGACCAAAGAAATGGAACCAAAAGAATAAATATTCACATAAACATATAGTAATCATGAGAGCATCCAGTTCAAAAACAGCAACCGAGTCTAAAACCTTTAACTACTTTTCTTCCTTTAGGGATTGTAAAAGAGTGCAATGGGCACAATACAGAAATTTTAATCGTTAAGTAAAATCACTATCCACCTAAAAAAATATAATAATCATGAGAGCATCCAGTTCAAAAACAGCAACCGAGTCTAAAACCTTTAACTACTTTTCCTCCTTTAGGGACTGTAAAAGAGTGCAATGGGCACAATACAGAAATTTTAATCGTTAAGTAAAATCACTATCCACCTAAAAACATCAAAAATCATGAGAGCATCCAGTTCAAAAACAGCAACCGAGTCTAAAACCTTTAACTACTTCTCCTCCTTTAGGGACTGTAAAAGAGTACAATGGGCACAATACAGAAATTTTAATCGTTAATTTTTATGAGTATTTATGTAGTAAAAAGAAATCCTTCAATAAAAAAGGATTGATCCAATTAGGGGCCAATCCTTTTTAAAATTTAAAATAACCTGCATTTACTGAGGTTCTTGCATACTTAACTCTTTAATAGGTGTAAGGGTTATTTTTCGAAATTCGACTTCTGCTCCCTCCGCCTGTACCGCTATCTGTCCACTACTGGCCGTAGCATTATACCCGTGATTTACTAAATCACCATTTAGCCAGACCTTTATTTCATTGTTAAGACACTCTATGGTCATATAGTTCCACTCTCCTAAGGCATTTTCCGAGCCCTCAGTTAAGTTTTTTATCCTTCGCAATTTTCCTTCGGTGATGCCCCAATCTGCCTTAGGTCCCCTTCTTTCCTCCATATTGTCTGTAGTAATATCTTCAACAATGCACCAGAAATCGCCCGCATTTTCATGCATCATTTGCACCTCAATAGATTTAGGGAACATACCATAAAGGGCCCTTGGGGTTGAGGCAAAGACCAATACTCCACAATTTCCTGGTTTCCCCGGAAATCGATATTCTACATTCAACCTAAAATCGGCATACTGCTTGTCCGTAATTAAGTGACCACGAGGTTCACCAAGACTTACCAGTTGTTGATTACGTACTATAAACGGTGTTATCGCCTTTGGATTATTATCCATATCGGGTACGTCTATATGCCAACCAGACAGGTCTTTACCATTAAAAAGTTCAATGGATTTTTGGGCATGGCATACCACTACCGCTAATAAAAAGGAACAAACAAGGGAAGTACGTCTCATATTTTATCTTTAAGAAAATCTTTTAAATTTAATAAATCCATTGCAAAAACCAAGTCATTCCATAAAAGCTAGTGATAAACAGAACCTCCTGGCACCACCTCTATCTTTTTAAAGATATGCTATTAGTAATTACCTCAAATTTGAAAAAACATAGTATAGTTCTGTGGCAATTTGGGTACTTCGTTCCAAATATTTTTCCTCTTGCAGTGAAGTATCGTCAAACAATTTTGGATCTTCATAGGTCAATGAAATCCGATTCTCTGCACCTGTAATTACTGGACAGGCTTCGTTGGCTTCAGAACAGGTCATGACTGCTGTAAATTGGCTAATGGGATTAAAACTATGATCGAAAGCTTTGGAGAACCCTATTATTGGCAGCTGGTTAGGCGCATATTTAATAGCATATATGGGATTAGTACCTTCCGACAATTTATTGATGACAAAGCCGGTGTTCTCCAAGGTGCTTATTACCATGGGAAAAACGGCAGTGGCCTCTGTCCCCCCAGAGTAACATTGGATTTTATTGTATTGGAAGTGGTAGGCCATCACTTGTGCCCAAACCTGTGATAAGTGACTCCTTCTTGAATTGTGGGTGCAGATAAAGTTTAGATTAATGATTTCCGCATGGGGCATTTGAGACTTTAAATGATCTATTAAAGATTGTAGTCTCATTTTTCTATCTTCTGGGATGGACTTTAGGTCCACGCATTCCAAAAATGCTTTAATTTTATTAAATACCATATAGAATTTTATTAGCAACAACCCGATCCAGGAGCACAGGCATTCTGCTGATTGGCACCCAATTCCTCTAACTTAATCTTCTGTTTGGTCTCTGGGACTCCACAATTGTCCTTTGCCAAACAATCTGTTTGCCTATTGGTAAGTATAAAGTGGCTGCCGTTAAATTCTAACCCATACTTCCCTATGGTATCTCCTTGATATTCCACCTCAATCTCATGGTTTTTTAAATTCAAGGTTTTTTCCGATAGCGCGATGATCTGACTCAATTTTTCTGGATGAATTCGATGATCGTAATCATTTGCTTCCCAGAGCTGAAAATTAATAACCTCTTCTTCCCTCACGGTACCCCCGCAATCTATAAAGTGTTTGTGCACTTTTCCAACCTCTGTTACGTGAAAATGGCTGGGTACAAATTGGCCGTTGGGCAGTTGGAAAGCAATAGTATCCAAAGACTGTAAATGCGATTTTATTTCTCTCAGTGTCATAATAATATTTTTTAGTTTTTTAATTTGAATTAAATAAGTCAACCATTACTAACAACAGGTATCGTTAACTGGATTTTGTTTTAGAAAGTCTTGGAACATTACTTTTATCTCCTCCCATTTATCTTGATCTATGCAATAACATATACGGGTTCCTTCTATGGTTCCCTTTATAAGTCCCAGATTTCTCAATTCCTTAAGATGCTGGGAAATGGTAGGCTGGGCTAAGCCAATTTCCTCTACCAAATCACCACAAATACAAGATTCCATTTTAAACATATGCTGTAGAATTGCAATTCTTGCAGGATGTCCAAAAGCCTTGGCTACCAATGCGATGGCATTCTGATGGTCGGTAAATTTCTCTGATTTGGTAAGTCCCATTCCTTTGTATCTCTTTATTGCAATATTACGATAAACGAAAAAAAACCAGCTTATTTCCTGTGTTAAATTTTTCACTATTTACTGATTATTAAAGATTATAATAATTTAACCGTCCTATATTAAAGATGTTTGTACATGGAAACTGAAGTAAAATACGGGGAAGTTTACTGAAAACTTGATACTTAGGAAAGCATTAGCCATTCGGTGAAAATTGAGTATTTTGCACCCACTAAAAATAGAAACAAACGTGAAGGTCTGTATTGCTGAAAAACCTAGTGTAGCTAGAGAGATTGCCCAAGTTTTAGGTGCCAACACCAAACATGATGGGTATTTTGAAGGCAACGGCTATGCGGTAACCTATACCTTTGGACACCTATGTACTTTATTGGAACCCAAGGATTATAAGCCACATTGGAAAAGTTGGGATCTTAATAATTTACCGATGCTCCCAGACAAGTTTAAGACCAAGGTAGCAGATAACCCAGGAATTCAAAAACAATTTAATATTGTAAAGGAGCTTTTTAAAAAGGCAGAGTTGGTAATCAACTGCGGGGATGCTGGGCAAGAGGGAGAGCTCATCCAACGATGGGTTATCAATCAGGCCAATTATACGGGGGAGGTAAAACGACTGTGGATCTCTTCCCTAACTACCGAAGCCATAAAAGAAGGATTCTCCCAACTAAAACCCTCGGAAGATTATGACCAGCTTTACTATGCCGGATTCTCCCGAGCCATTGGGGATTGGTTGTTGGGGATGAATGCAACCCGACTCTATACTGTGAAACATGGGGGATACAAACAAATGCTATCGGTGGGCAGGGTACAGACCCCTACCCTAGCCATGGTAGTAAACAGGTATAAGGAGATTGAAGATTTTAAACCCCAACCCTATTGGGAACTACAAACCTTATACCGGGAAACTACATTTAGTTATGAGGAAGGCCGGTTTCTAAAGAAAGAGGAAGGGGAAGCCGTAGCGGCCAAGGTAAAGGAGCACGATTTTGAGATTGTGTCCATCAAGAAAAAAAAGGGAAAGGAATATGCTCCAAAATTATTCGACCTTACTGGATTACAGGTGTATTGTAATACTAAATTTGGTTTTTCGGCCGATGAAACCCTAAAAATCGTTCAAAAACTATACGAGCAAAAAGCAGTAACCTATCCAAGGGTAGATACCACCTTTCTTCCCAATGATATGTATCCCAAAATAGAGGGGATTCTACGCAATCTAAGCATGTATGAAGAATTATGTACTCCTCTATTAGGTAAGAAGATAAAAAAATCTCCCAAGGTATTTAATGATAAAAAGGTTACAGACCACCATGCCATTATTCCGACTGGGGTGGAAATTAACATGAATCCTGCCCAAAAACAGGTATATGATATTATTGTAAGGCGATTTATTGCTGCATTTTATACGGATTGCGAAGTTTCCAATACCACGGTCATAGGAAAAGTGACCACCATTAATTTTAAGGCTACGGGAAAAGAAATCCTAAAAAAGGGATGGAGAATTGTTTTTGAAACACCCGATGGCAAGGGGAAAAGGGAAGCGGGAGTCTTACCCAGTTTTGTGAAGGGGGAAAAAGGACCCCACGAACCTTCCTTTATGGAGAAAGAGACCAAGCCACCCAAACAATTTACTGAAGCCACTTTATTACGGGCTATGGAAACCGCGGGGAAACAAGTGGATGATGAAGAAATGCGCGAATTAATGAAGGAAAATGGGATTGGCCGGCCCTCTACCAGGGCAAGTATTATTGAGACCCTTTTTAAGCGCAAGTATATAAAACGAAATAAAAAACAGGTATTACCTACCACTACAGGGATTCAACTTATAGATACCATACAGAACGAACTACTTAAATCGGCCGAACTAACAGGTCTATGGGAGAAGCAATTAAAAGATATAGAGAAAGGTGAGTTTAGTGCTGCTGTTTTTATTAAGAATATGAAACGCATGGTAGATCAATTGGTCTACGAAGTGCGGAGTGAAACCAAGCGCGCCAATATCTCCCATACCACTGCTGTTCCAAAATCCGACCAAAAAAAATCGGTAAAAAAGAAAAAAGAGGTACAAGGAACTAGCTGCCCCAAATGTAAGGAGGGCAAACTTCTAAAGGGGAAGTCGGCCTACGGCTGCAGCGCCTATAAATCTGGTTGTGATTTTTTGTTGCCGTTTGCTATTCACGGAAAGACCATCTCCGAAAATCAATTCCTAAGGCTATTAACAAAGGGATGTACCGTAAATCTCAAAGGGTTTAAACACAATAACGAGCAGGAAGTTGAAGGTTTGCTTCGTTTTGATGAAGCGTTTAAGTTGTGTTTAGAACCCAAGGTAGCGCCTAGTCCGAAAAAGGAAGTCCCCCTTTGCCCCAAATGCAAGTCGGGAGAAATTGTAAAAGGGAAATCGGCATACGGCTGTAGTAATTTCCGTGAGGGATGTGATTTTAGATTTTCTTTTGAAGATTTAAAGATCAAGGCCAATGGAAAACAGCTGACCAAAGATTTAGTTCTTAAAATTCTAAAGGAGTCCCAATAATAGTTGGAACTAGGACCATAATAGAAAAGCCCGACTAATTATCTAGTCGGGCTTTTCTATGGTAAGGTAAAATAACCTCTATACTATTTCAACCAATTCTAATTCAAAGGTCAGGTCTTGACCAGCAAGTATGTGGTTAGCGTCTAGTACTACGGTGTTTTCTTTGACATCCGTAATGCGCAAGTGATTTTTGGTCCCGTCTTCACCTTCGGCCATCAGGGCCATCCCAATTTCTGGTTCAATTTCTGGGGGAAGTTGATTGAGCCCAACTTCGTGAAACAATTCATTAATAATATCCCCATAAGCCTCTTCCTTAGGAACACTGATGGTTTTCTTTTCCTTCTCCTTCATATTTAGCAATCCCTTCTCAAATCCCGGAATCAACATTCCTTTTCCTAGGGTGATTTCCAAGGGGTCTCCTTGTAAAGAACTATCGAAAACCTGTCCATTTTTTAATTTGCCGGTGTAATGAACCTTCACCGTGTCGTCTTCTTTTACTCTACTCATAAAATTTAAATCTCCTAATTTTTACGGTTATCATGTGTAACAAAACTATGGGATTTTACATTTTTAAAAGAATAATGGGTAAAAAATTCTAGATAGTTTGCAGAAGCTTAACAATTTACTCCTAATCACTGGCAGAATTTACACTGAGTTTAATAAATAGATTAAACATTAATCCTAATTAAGGTTATGCGTACGATCTAATTTTCGTATCCAATCCATACTATATTTGACGCAGCTAACAACTTATTCTACAATTGCCTGATATACTAGGTTTCTCAATTTGGCGTGATCATCCACCCCATTAGTAGGGATAAGTTGTTTAAAGTACACCACAACCAATTCCTCCACGGGATCTACCCAATAAGTGGATCCATACGCACCGCCCCATTCAAAAGTTCCTACGGAACCCGGTTCTCCACGCATTCCAATATCCTTAGTAATGGAAAACCCAAGGCCAAATCCGGTTCCACTTCTACCAGAATAGGGAATATCTCTAGATACCACGTGATCCGAAATCATTAATTCTACAGTCTTAGGGGATAAGATTTGTTTGCCATTATAGGCTCCGTCGTTGAGCATCATCTGCAAGAATTTAGCATAATCCAAGGAGGTTGAGAGGAGCCCTGCTCCACCAGAAAAACTTTTCCGTGGCCCTTTTACATAATGCCCCTGCCCCACCCCCAGCCCAGGGTTTGGTGCTCGTTCTAAAGCTTTACCACTATGTGCCATATAGGAGGTAGCCAATTTATCTTCCTTGTTTTCAGGTAGGTAAAAATAGGTGTCCGCCATTCCTAAAGGGTCTAAAATACGGTCTTTAAGAAATTGATCTAGGGACTGTCCAGAAACCTTTTCAACAATCACCCCTAGAATATCAGTGCTATATCCATATACAAACCGTTCTCCCGGTTGGGCATCCATGGGTAATTTGGCCATGCGGGCAACCGTTGCTGAAATGGGTTCGTCCCTGTCGGCAAAATACCAGTTTTGGATTTCTGCAGCTTTCCATTGCTCTTTCGCTAAACCATGTCCGTATCCAATCCCCGCAGTATGTGTAAGCAGATCTCTAATAGTAATTTCTCTTTTGGCGGGTACAAGCTCATACCCTCCATTATCGGTTTTCTGTGCCACGGTAGTCGATTTCCATTCAGGTAAATAATTACCAATAGGATCGGCAATTAAAAGTTTTCCCTCCTCCTGAAGAATCATAATGGCCACACTAACGATTGCCTTGGTTTGGGATGCAATTCTAAAAATAGCATCCGTTTTCATTTCCCTATCAGCCTCTATATCGGCATGTCCAAAGGCCTTATGATAAACAATCTTGCCTTTCCTGGCGACCAAGGTAACATTCCCTGCCATTTTCCCATCTTTTACATACTGCTCCATCACCGTGGAAAGTAGGTTTAACCTCTGGGTAGACATCCCTACTTCTTCTGGGAGGGAAGAAGCAAGATTTTGGGTCTGTCCAAAAGACACCCATAGCAGGAATATTAATAATACATTTAAGTTGAATAATTTCTTCATAATGTCTCAATATTTAGCGGTTATTTCAGGTAATCATAAAGTGAGACAAAAGATAAAAGTTATTTGGGAGTATGCACAATAGAAGCCCTAAGAATGTGAAAAATAACCCTTTGCCCCACCAATTCGTTATAAAAGGTATAAGGCAGTTTTCTGAAAGTAAGAAGTGTAGAATACAGTATAAAAAGATGCTGTCATTTAATGAGTTAAAATTCAACGGTAGATTCAACTCAAAGCGTAATAATAAGCCTCTTTATGTTTATTTAAAAAATGTAAAACCTCTATTTAGAGAGCGAGAGAGAGAGAGAGAGAGAGCAGGTATTGCAGAAAGGAAGGCTGGCTAGTTGGCTAAATACTAGAATGACAAACCGTTTAATTTAGTAACCTTCCCAAAAAAAAATCGGAATAACACTAAAACTACATTTTGATGTAATTTATATGCTATTCCGATGGTACTAATATGTTGAAGTATAAATTTCGAAAATTAAATCTTCTTTACTCGGACCGCGTTCATTCCCTTCATCCCTTTTTCTAATTCGAAGGATACCTTGTCGTTTTCCGTTATTTCGTCAATAATACCGCTAATATGGGTAAAGTACTTTTCGTTATTTTCAGAATCGATAATAAATCCGAATCCTTTAGAGTGATCAAAAAAGGACACTTTCCCGTTTCTTACCGGATCAAATTCCTCATCTCCCTCTTCCTTCTTTGGAATCCCTATTTCTATGGTAGAAGCATCAATCTCTACCTTTTCAGATGGATCTGGTGGCGTATCAGTTAAATTGCCATCATGGTCTACATAGGCAAATTGAATTCCTGGATTTTCTTTAGCCTCCGCCTTTCTGGCCAATTTCCTCTTTTGCTTTTCTTCTCTCTTCTTTAAACGCTTTTTTTCTTTTTCGCTTTTATTATACGTTTGTTGCGATTTTGCCATTCCTTGATTTAATTGTTAATATAATATTCCATGAGGGTAGTCGTCTAAAAAACACCAATCGATATTTCGCTTTTCCCATGGCCCTTGTAAAGACCATTCCAAGTAATAATTAGGTTTTATAAACCTACCTCTACTCATGTGACTTTTACAAAGATAAGCTATGTATTTCAATTTATGAAGTTGAATAAATGTATTTTTACTTTATCCAAAATTTCTAAACTAAATTTACTCTAAATTTTCAGCAAAATTGAAATTACCATTCATTTTTATCAAAAATATTCATCGTATGAAGCTCCTCTTATTTTAATAAGTAAATAAGTTTTATATGCCCTCTCCCATGTGCTTTTTACACTTTTCCCGAGAAGCAATTTCACCAAATTAACATCCTAACATATTGATTGTCATCTAAAATTCTTAACTTCTAGCATTAATAACTAAAAACCACCAAGTATGAAAAAGCACTATTTAGTTTTGATTGCATTTGTTATGGGGGCAATTGGCCTAACCAATGCCCAGGTCACTGGAACGGTTACCGAAGAGGGTGGAGGGCCGCTACCAGGTGCATCCATTGTAATTGTTGGTACCACCATAGGTGCAACCACCGATTTTGATGGTAATTTCACCATAGAAGCTGCTATTGGAGACCTTCTTAAGGTTTCTTATATAGGCTATGAAACTAAGGAGGTTAGGGTTAGCCAGTCCGTAATGAATATTACATTAACCTCTGGGGTAGCTCTATCTGAGGTAATTATTGTAGGATCTAGGAATCCCAATAGGACGGCTACAGAAAGTACGGTCCCAGTAGACGTAATCTCTATGAAAGAGCTGAATAATGTGGCACCCCAGGTAAATTTAAATCAGATATTAAATTATGTTGCCCCTTCATTCACCTCCAATACACAAACCATATCCGATGGTACAGACCATATAGACCCTGCCTCCCTAAGAGGCTTGGGCCCGGATCAAGTTTTAGTGCTTATCAATGGCAAAAGAAGACACACCTCTTCCTTAATTAACGTGAACGGTACTTTTGGTCGTGGAAGTGTTGGTACGGATTTAAATGCTATCCCTGCAGCGGCCATTCAGCGTATAGAGGTATTGCGCGATGGAGCAGCAGCACAATATGGTTCTGATGCAATTGCTGGGGTTATCAATATCATCCTGAATAAAAATGTGAACGAACTTACCACCACTGTAACTACTGGGGCTAATTTCACCAAAGAGGCTAATGACCAAACTGGAGGGGTAGATGGCGAAACTACCAATGTGGCCGCCAGCTATGGAATACCATTGGGAGATAATGGTGGTTTTATAACCCTTTCTGGAGATTTTGACGTGCGAAAAGAGTACAGCAGGATGAAAGAATGGGAAGGAGAAATCTTTAACCTGTATAATACGGTAGAACGGGTGGCCAATGCCGATGGCTATGATATTACTAAGTTATTGGACGACGATGTAAACGATGTAATTCAGTATGCAGATCAGGCAGGTATCAATAGAAACGGTGCCACCACCAAAGAAGAATTGAGAACTGTATTGAGTGCCGATGCAACCACTGCCGAACTAGCTGCCAGAGGTTTGCAAAGAAGTGATTTTAATATGAGAGTTGGTCAATCCTCGTTACGAGGGGGCCGTTTATTTGCAAACTTCTCCATGCCTTTAGATAACAATGGTACTGAATTGTACTCATTTGCAGGAATTAGCGCTAGAACCGGAAATTCTGCCGGATTTTACAGGCTGCCCAATCAGAGTAGAACCTTTACCCCTGCCTATATTAACGGGTTTTTACCAGAGATAAACTCACATATTAAAGACCAATCGTTTTCCCTAGGAATAAAAGGAATGATTGGGGACTGGAATGTGGACTTAAGCAACACCTATGGTAAAAATGCCTTTTTATACACCATTGGGAATACCTTTAATGCCTCGCTGCAGAATGCTTCCCCTACCCTGTTTGATGCTGGTGGATTCTCATTCGCACAAAACACCTCCAATTTAGACATCACCCAATTTTTTGACGATGTCATGTCTGGCCTCAATATCGCCTTTGGAGCGGAATACAGGGTAGAAAATTACGACATTATAGCTGGGGAGGAAGCTTCTTACTCGCAATATACCGCCGATGGTCAACGAATTACCCTAGCTTCCCAACAGCCTTCAAAAGATTTCTTTGGAAATTCCAGACCAGGTGGATCCCAGGTATTCCCCGGATTTGCTCCTCAAAACGAATTATCTAGGGAGCGCAGTAGTGTTGCTGGGTATTTTGATGTGGAGGCCGACTTCTCCGAGGCATTTCTTGCTAGTTTTGCGACCCGATATGAGAATTACAGCGATTTTGGCTCCACGATTAATTTTAAATTGGCCGGGAGATATAAAGCTACCGATAACCTAAATATTCGAGGTGCATTAAATACGGGATTCAGAGCCCCCTCCTTACACCAAATTAACTTTAACTCCACCTCCACTATTTTTGACAATGAGGGTAATCCTCAGGAAGTGGGAACCTTTGCCAATGACAGTAGGGCGGCTAAGCTTTTGGGAATTCCTCAGCTAAAGGAGGAAACGTCCCAAAGTATAAGTCTTGGACTAACCGCTAAATTCCCGGATGCCAAGATTACGGTAACCGTAGACGGCTACTTTGTATCTATAGATGACCGCGTGGTTTATACAGGGCAGTTTGCCCCTACGGCCGATGTGGGTACAGGGAGCGGTGGCGTTCCTGCAACCTATTCCGGTGCACAACTGGAATTGTTCAACTTATTGCGACAAGCAAATGCCACTGCAGCTTCTTTCTTTGCCAACGCAATTGATACGGAATCTAAAGGATTGGATATAGTGGTAACCCATGATACCAATTTGGGCGCCAATTGGAAGTTGAAATCCGACCTTGCAGGTACCTTTTCAAAAACTAAACAAGTAGGGCCAATCAATGCTTCCAAAATTTTGAGTGATGCGGGCTTGGTAGGCACCTATTTCCCTGAGGATAGTAGGGTGTATTTAGAGGAAGCGGTTCCCCGAACCAAGTTTAACCTCTCCAACAGCCTTACCTCCGATAAGTTTGTAATCTTCCTAAGGAATGTGTATTTCGGGGAGGTAACGGAAGCAACCACCACGGTGGCCAATCAGCAAGTATTTAGTGAAAAGTTAGTAACTGATCTTTCTGTAGGCTACAAGGCCACAGAATCTATCACCCTAACACTTGGTGCCAATAACCTATTTGATGTATACCCGGACAGGGCCAAAGAAGAGTTTGGCAATAGGAGTGACGGCCGATTTGATTGGTCTAGAAGAGCACAACAATTTGGAATAGGCGGTAGATTCCTATTTGCCAGATTGAATTTTACTCTTAATTAGTTTAAATCAACTCCATAAAAGAAGAGGCCACTTAAATAAGTGGCCTCTTCTCTTTAAATCCTATACTATATTGCAATACGTACTAATACGTATTATAGATTGATTATCCTATGCTAACAAGTTCTAACTCAAAAGTTAAATCTTGACCAGCCAATGGGTGATTAGCATCAATGATGATGTGATCTTCATGCACTTCAGCTACCCTTAATTGGTTTTCCACACCGTCTGGACTAGTAGCTACTAGGCCCATACCTACCTCAGGTTTTACGTCTGCAGGTAATTCCTCTTTCTTTACAGGGTGGAACATATCTTTTCTAACTTCACCATACGCTTCTTCTTTGGGGATAGTGATGGTTTTCTTCTCGTTGGGGGCCATATCTATCAACCCCTTTTCAAATCCTGGGATAAGACTTCCTTGACCCAAGGTGACATTAATGGGTTCCCTTTCCAAAGAACTATCAAAAACTGTCCCGTCGCTCAACTTACCAGTGTAATGTACCTTTACCGTATCGTTCGCTTTTACTTTACTCATAACCAAAAATTGTAATAATAATTCAATTAATAATATGCAAACTTATAGGTTCTTAAATGCCTTGGGCAAAGCTGCGGGGGGAAATATCTAAGAATTTAGAAACCAATACCATTCTAAGATAATTGCTATGGATTTGTTAATTTTTCACCCAAATAGCAATGTATTACATATCGCTTGTTTTTGGAAAAAATTGAAAATCAGTACCTTTTCTCCTATCTACTCATATTCAAGGGATTTGGAATTTAGAATAATCCTAAAAAGATAAACAGCTTTAAATGCGAGTTTTTTATGGATGGCTGATGCAATATCAAGAGAGTTTGCCTAAGAATATTAATTTTTAGAGGAAAACCGACTAAACAGCACTAATTTCTTCTTGGTATTAATAAAATAGACTCCGGTTAATAAAACAAGGGCCGCAATGGCCGACTGTGTAGTTATTTGCTCCTCCAAATACAACCACCCCAAAAGCAGGGCAATGATAGGATTTACATAGGTGGAGGTGGCCACTTTTTCTGGGGAAACGATCTTTAGCAGGTAATTAAAAGCCGTAAAGGCCAGAATACTGCCAAATAGTATTAAGAATCCCAAGGAATATAGCACAGTACTACTCCATTGGGAAGGTAGACTCCATGGCTCACCAATAACTAGACTTCCAATCATTAAAATTATCCCTCCAGAGAACATCTGAAAGCCTGTATTCACAAAGTAATTGGTAGGGAGGTCTGCTCTGGCTACAAATAGACTGGAAAAAGCCCAACTTAACATACACATAAATATCATGGCCATTCCCACTAAGGTATTCTCGTTACTTACTATCTGATTTTGGCTTACAAGAAGGAAAATACCCAATATCCCTAAAGCCACCCCCAAGAGGGACATGGGCATAATTTTTTTACCCTGTAAAATACGCATCAATAACAAGACTACTAAGGGTTGGGCTGCAATCTCCAAGGCTGCCAATCCACTATCTACATATTGCAAGGACCACACTACAAAACCATTACCTACCGATAAAAATAGGAATCCCGCTATAATACAGTTTTTCAACTGCTTTCTAGTTATGGTCAGTGGAATTCCCAATATCTTACATAGCAGAAATATCAGGAGGCCAGCTACGGTAAATCGCACCGAGGCCAGCATAAAAGGGGGTAATTCCTGTACCGCGATTTTATTGAATAAATAGGTGGAACCCCAAATTACATAGATGGCAAAGAATGCCAATATAACCATAAAGGGGTGCTTGGTTTTAGTCATTACAATAATAGATGCTGTTTAAAAGAAGCAGCAAAGGTAACCATAAGAACCTATAACCAAGTCCTTATTCTAAGCTTAGTTTTGGACAATATTACCAACTGCCACCACCGCCACCGCCAAATCCCCCACCGGAAGAACCGCCACCGGAAGAACCCCCTCCCGAACTGGAAGGAATGCTTACCATATTGGATTGCGCCTGAGACATAGAACTGGAAAAGGATTTGGAGAATCCGTGCATACTCATTCCACTTTGGCCAATATACCAATTTGGGGGAGGTAAATTTAAAGCATCAAATTTTTTGGCCCATCTAGAAAACATACCGAATGCCAATGCGTACCCCATGGTGCTTTCAAAATAATGGGGATCCTCTTCCAACAACATCTTTAACTTGTTTTCTTCAGCTACTTTTACAAACCGCTTAAACCCTTTTAATTCGGATAGAAGCCTATTTCCCTTGTCATTTTTCTTAATCATATACTTATTAAGATAAATCAGCACCAAACAAGTGATTATCATAGCCGCCGCTCCCATAAAACCCCATACAAACAATCCAATCGCAGTGAGTGCTAGGGCCAATAATATTAATACCACATAAAGTATGCCCTGCACCTTTTTGGACTCTCCCTCATAAAATGGTTGGGCCTTTTCGTTGAGTAACTCCTTTGCACTGTTCATTTTTGTATAAAAGCTGTTTTTAAGGCTACTTATCAATACTTCATCCTTTTCTTCCTTGGTGGTTGTATCAGTGAACAATCCGTTAAATATTTCTCGTTCATACACAGTGGCATCCGCTGGCAAGGGCTTTAATTTTATTATTTTGGTATCCTTGGATCCAAAAATGCCTTTTTTGGAAATCTCTTCTATCCTAATTAGTCCTTTCATACCCCAATAAGGGAACAGCGCAATTAAATCTGAATAATCTTCCCTATCGTTAATAAGAAATCCTGCCATGGCCGGATCTATATTATCGGGAGGGTAATAGGTAGTTGTAGCAATTACCCGCTCATCTCTGCCAAAGATGCGCCACACCCAAAAAAAGGCTACTATCATCATACCTACTGGAAAGACATAGCCGTAATTGGTCCAAAATGGCCACCACGGCTTATATTCGGCAATGGCTCCAACGGGCATTTTAATCAATACGGTAACGCTTTGTCCAGGATAAGAAATAGATCCCAATTTGCTGCTACCAGAAAATTGGCTATTTGTAAAATAGGTCTGAAAATCAGTACTCACCCCAGTAGTTCCTGTTTTCCCAGAATATAAGAAGGTGTTTTCCTTACTTAAATACACATCTTGGGGAACGTTAATAGTAAAACTGATCTGATTGAAATTGGCGTCCCATCCATCGGGCTTAATATTCCAATAAAATTGAATATTTGCTTCGTCAAAAATGAATGCATTGTATACCCTGTACCTAATTTCGTAATGCTGTGGCCCCAAGAGCGTAATGTCTTTATCCCCTATCTTGATATCTAGATTCTCTTGATATTTCTGCATAAAATTGAAGGGAATATCAAACTTGTGATTAGGAACTTCTATATCTTTAATTTGTATTCTTCTTTTGGAAATGGCCCCAGTGGAATCTTGTACTTCATATAAGGTTTGGATGGTTCTGTAGATCCCGTGCTTGGGCTCCTCAAAATTTACATCGTAATTTTCTACCACGTCAAAATATCCCTCTTTATGGATGGTGATATCTACCTTAAAATTATTTACGGTAAAGCCCTGAGCATGGCCAAAAGACCAACACAAGAACGCTAAGAGTAGTACAATCCTATAGACCATTATTGAAAGCTTACTTTTACATTACCTCTAGCTTCTTCTTCTACCTCGTAATAATCATATTTCTGGTAATTAAACATACCGGCCACTAAAACGCCCGGAAAACTCTCGCCATACGTATTGTTCTCTCGGACGGTACCGTTATAATACCTTCTGGCACGTTCTAAATTCTCCTCTATATGATTTAACTTTTCTTGTAAATCCAAAAAATTGGTATTTGCCTTTAGATCTGGATAGGCTTCCACTAAAGCAAAAATTCCGCCTAAACTGCGTTTCAATTGTTGTTCGGCCTTTATTTGGGTATTGATGTCTCCCGCAGGCACTGCTAGTGCCTCATTACGCGCTTGGATAACGGCATCAAAGGTAGACTTCTCATGGGAGGCATAGCCTTTAACCGTTTCTACTAAATTGGGAATTAAATCGTAACGACGTTTCAAAGCAACATCTATATTGCTCCATGCATCCTTCACTAAATTTCTAAATCGGACAAACTTATTGTAAACATGAACCAAGAAAAAGGCTAATAGGACAATAAAAATCAATAAAATAATAATGGTAGTCATAGGTTGGTTTTTTTTTACGTATGTAGCTAATTTACCCAAATTTTTGAATACTTGGCCATTCAACCTAATTTTTATAAATAGATGATTTACAAGTTTCTTGGAATGACCTAGAATTTGAAACTAATGGATTAGTAGTCTATAATGATATAAAGAGATATGCTATTTTGTAGGCATTGCAATCCATTTTCAATACTGATATTAAAGCCATTACTTATCAACCGGCGAGGGGATTAATTATTCTAGTTGTAGTTTTGTCCTGTTAAATTTTATGAAGTATGAAAACAGTAGTACATAAAGCGTCTAGCAGAGGCCATGCCAACCATGGCTGGTTAAATTCTTACCACACGTTTAGTTTTGCCAACTATTATGACCAAGATCGAATGAATTTTGGAATGCTAAGGGTGTTAAATGATGACAAGGTAGCGGCCGGACAAGGCTTTGGTGAGCACCCTCACAAAAACATGGAAATCATCTCCATTCCTCTTAAAGGAGATTTGGAACATAAGGACAGTATGGGCAATACCACCCTTATAAGAGAGGGCGATATTCAGGTATTGAGTGCAGGGACAGGAGTATACCACAGCGAATACAACGCTAGCCAAACTGAGGAGGTACAGTTTTTACAGATATGGGTACTTCCCCATTCCCCCAACGTAACTCCCAGGTACGATCAAATTAAGATTAGTGACCTGGCCGTTGAGAATGAATTCTATCAGATTTTATCTCCAAACCCAAAAGATCAAGGGGTTTGAATACATCAAGATGCCTGGTTTAGTATGGGAAATTTTGAGAAGGATAAAAGCACTACCTATACTTTAAACAAAAGAGATAACGGAGTATATTTATTTGTATTGGAGGGGGCAATATTAGTGGAGGACTTACCATTGGAAAGAAGGGACGGACTTGGTATTATGGAGGTGGAAAAAATTAATATTACCGCAACAGCCCCCAGTAAGGTCCTTTTAATGGAGGTGCCAATGTCTAATTAGGATATCCTGTCTAATTTTAGATACTAAGGAAGTGCAGGGGGGGATACCCGCTGTATAGTAGCACTTTATGGGGCACAAAAAAATTGGTTCATCAACTCCCTAAAATCGGGTTCATAAGGCACCGGACAATAACCACCGATAATATTTAGACCACCCAGAGAACGGAAGGCACGCTAATTGGTAGGATTGAATTTATGGACATCCCTTATCCCCGGAAGTTCTCCCCTATAATTAGGTGGGGCTATTGGCTGGTCCTTGACTCCTATTTATTAAAATAAGGTTGAGTTTTTCACGCCTAAAACCAATAAAAAACCCTCACCGTTATGGCGAGGGTTTATATTAAATGAGGATGAGCCCCATTATTATATTACTTACAATTTCTAAAATTAGTCTTCGGGAGGGTACCCGTGAATGTCTTCATAAATAGTGTCGAAATTCTGACGTATGTACGAATGCAATTTTTTGCGGTAATCGTCCTTCAGCCACTTAAGGAAGTTAAAGGTACTTTTACTAATACATTTGGCATACCGTTGTATTCTATCCTCTATATCGGGTCCTAACATTTTGGCCAGGCCAAGGGCGTCATAAACGTCCTCACTATTTTCTACGCATATTCTGGCATGTTGCTCTATGGAACGCTCCAATACTACTTTGGACGATTCTCCATTCTTTACCGAGTTTACATAGGTTTCCTTAATATCGAAATAAACGTCCTCTGTATTAGCAAACTCTGCGCGCAATGCCTCTGGCATTTCCCATTTAAAAGTACTTTCCAGCTCTTCATCACTAATAATCCTATCCCAATAGAAGTTTGGTGCGGTAAAGATAGCTTGCCAGTCCAAATCTGCTCCCCAAGGTCCAAAACGGTGGTAATTGTTTCCTAAATCTATTACCGAGAAGGTAGATTTATTTTGCAATATCCTAGAACCCCTACCTATCATTTGATAATACAGGGTAAGCGATTTGGTTGCCCTGTTCAATATAATGGTATCTATCGTAGGTTCATCAAAACCTGTGGTCAATATACTTACCGAGGTTAAAATGGCATCAGGCGTGTTTTTAAACCACTTTAAAATTTGTTTTCGTTGTTTTTTGGTAGCTGTATTATCCAAATGGGCAATAGGTAATCCTGCCGCCCTAAAGGTTTCATATACGTGTAACGAGGTATTAATACCGTTGTTAAAAATCAATGTTTTCTTTCCTTTGGAATGCTTTTCATACGCCTCCAAAAGTTTCCCCAGCATCTGACTGTTGTTGTACAGATCCTCGGATGATTTTACGGTATAGTCCCCATTAGAACCAACTTCCAAAGAAGTTAGTCCCATATTGTATGAATAGAACTCTGCCTTGGCCAAGAACTCGTTATCTATCAAGGATTGAATACTTTCCCCAACAATCAACTCATCATAGTTATTCTTCATTGGCAAGTTCTTATTGGAACTCAAGGGGGTTGCCGTTACCCCTAAAATAAAGGAGCTCTCAAAGAACTTAAATAGTTTGGTGAAGGAATTATAGTGCGCCTCATCAATAATTACAAGACCTACATCGGAAATATCCAATTTATCGTCCTGAAGCCTATTATTTAAGGTTTCCACCATGGCCACAAAACAGCTATACTGATCTTGGTCGTCCAAATTAGCCTTACTGTCTACCACCTTATTGGTAACCCCAAAACTATCCAACATATTGGAGGTTTGCCTGCAAAGTTCCAGACGGTGGGTCATAATTAACACCTTCTTTTGATGGTGCTTAAGGTATTGCCTAACAATTTCAGAGAAAATAACGGTCTTTCCACCGCCGGTTGGTAACTGATATAAAAGATGATAATCATCAGGAGCAGTTTCAAATTTATCAAAAATCTTATCTATCGCCCCTTTTTGGTAACTGTATAATTCCTTATCTGTTTTTTTATCAACAATAGCATCTGCAATCGAAATCTCCGACATAATTTCCTTTTCTTAATTATAGCGTTGCAAAACTACGCACTTTAAGGGGTGTTTAACGAATGATTTCTCAAAAAAATAAGCGCTATTATCTTAAAATTAAATTAAATTCAGGTTTTTATATTTAGTTCCTAGTCAGTTTTCTCAAGGTTGCCCATTGCTTTAACATTTCCCTAGCGTCCGTTGCTGGGTACCCCAAAACAGTTTTCCCGGAAGATACATCATTCATTACACCAGATCCGGCACCTACTACTGCACCTGCGTTTATAGTGGTATGGTCTTTTATTGAAGCACTGCCTCCTATAATTACCCCATCCCCCAAAGTTACAGAGCCTGCAAGGCCACTATTCCCGGCCATGATACAAGATCTACCCAAAATACAGTTGTGGGCAATCTGCACCAAATTATCTATTTTACATCCGTCTCCAATGATAGTTGCACTAAACTTCCCTCTATCTACACAGGAGTTAGCTCCAATTTCTACGTAATTTCCAAAAATCACATTTCCAATTTGTGGTACTTTAACCAATCCCCTACCGTCTTCACTAGGTCTATAGCCAAAACCATCTGCACCAATACTCACGTTGTTGTGAAAAATACAATGGGCACCAATTACACTACGTTCCCTGACTACCGTTCCAGACCAAATTACCGTATGGTCTCCGATGGTAGAATCGTCAAAGACAGAAACGTTGGGGTACAAAATCACCCCATCTCCCAAGCTTACGTTTTTACCTATATAACATCCTGCACCAACCTTACATCCATTACCAAGAACAGCAGTGGGGTGAACCGATGCCATAGGATGAATTTCATCTTCCAACAAAGGGCCCTCAGGCTCCAAGGACTCCAATAATTTAGCCATTGCCAAGTCCGGATTTCCCACCCTGATAAAAGCTCTATTTTCTCCGGGGAATATAGATATGTTTTCACCTACAATGGCTGCGCTAGCCTGCGAACTTTCCCAGATTCGGGCATATTTGGCGGTACTTATAAAAGTGATTTGTTAACTTTGGGCACGTTCTAATTGTTCTGCGCCAGTTATGGGTTTGTCATAGCTTCCCTGAAGCTCTCCTCCTAATAATTGGCAAATTTCTTCTACTCTAAGTGTTTTCATTATATATTTTGGTTGAAATAATATTAGGGCTGTAAGTAAATAGGAATTTTTTAATATAGGCCTATAGTTGATAATATAATAAACAATTAGGGATGAGTTTACTTGAAATACCCTCCTAGAAATCACAATATCAACATATAGAACGGCTCGTTTTATTTATCCCGTTACTTAAATAAGTTGCATGGAAGGAGTAGCCGAAAATCGACATTTTCCACTCGCTTGCATTAAGATATGCAGTCTTTTAATCAGGGATGCTGACTCTTAACGGTTTTTAGGTAAAGTTGCTCTACCTTTTGTCGCGCCCAAGGTGTTCTTCTCAAAAAGGTAAGACTAGACTTAATGGAAGGGTCGTGATTAAAACATCTAATATTTATCTTGGTTCCCAAGGCTTCCCATCCGTAGTGATCTACGAGGGATTCTAGGATCACCGCTAATGTTTTTCCATGCAATGGATCGTTACTACTCATGGGGTTGTTATTTTATGACTATTTTACCTAAAGGGAAGCACAGACTACCTTCTGTTTTTGTTTCTTTTGGCCGCGTTCTTATCCCCCCTAGTCAGAGGTTTTTTATATTTTCTAGCTATAGTTCGTTTGTAGGATCCTCCCAAATTAACCTTTTGATTCTTTTCCAATTTCTCATGAAAGGCACCCCCACCTTCTTGGTCGTTGGCAGCTCTGTTGGCCTTGGCAAGTTCCATATCTATAGGACGTTCTTCAGGAGCCAATTTTTCGGAAATTTCTACTTCCTTAGGGAACTCTAGTACGGGAATTGAAAAATCCATTAAAGCTTCTATACTGGATTTAAAATCCTCTTCCATCTCTGTAAACAATAAGATGGATTTCCCTTTTTGCTTGGCCCTTCCGGTTCTTCCAATTCGGTGAATGTAATTTTCAGGAAACTTTGGGGTGTCAAAGTTAATGACGTGACTCACTCTATATAGGTCTATTCCCCTAGCCATAATGTCCGTAGAGATTAAAATCCTATTCTGCCCTTCATCAAACCGATCAATGGAACGCAACCTATAATTCTGGGTCTTATTAGAGTGTATCACATCAATTTCAGCACCAAACACCTCATTCATTGCTTCATATAATCGGTCGGCACTTCTTTTGCTTGAAATAAAAATCAAAACCTTGTTATATAGCGTCTTGTCCTTTAATAAATAACACAATAAGTTTATTTTGGTGTAAAAATTTTCAACGGCATAGGAAGTCTGATCAATATTGGCCAAGGGAGTACCGCTAATGGCGATGGATACCTTAACCGGACTGATAAAGAAGTCCTCTATAAGCTTGGCTACATCCTCTGTCATGGTAGCCGAGAACATAATATTTTGCCTTTTTGAGGGAAGCAATTCCAAAATATTGGTAATCTGAAATCGGAAGCCAAGGTCTAACATAACATCTACCTCGTCTATCACCAGCTTTTTCACATCTCGCAACTTAACCGTCCGGTCTAAACAAAGATCGTACAACCGTCCGGGAGTGGCCACTAAAATATCGCAACCCTGGGCTACCGCTTGTCGCTGTGTATTTATATTGGCTCCTCCATAAATTCCACATACCCTACTACTCGTATAGGTGGCAAAAGAGTTTATATTCTCTACCACTTGAACTACCAGCTCTCTTGTGGGCACTAAAATTAAAACACGGGGATTTATTTGCTTGGAGAATTTTAATTCTTGTAGGATTGGGAGGATATAGGCCAAGGTCTTACCAGTCCCTGTCTGGGCTATTCCTACCATGTCTTTTCCGGATCGGATTACCGAAAATGATTGTTCTTGAATGGGGGTTGGGGAATCAAATCCCAAATCCTCAATTCCGTACAATATTTGTTTTGATAGATTTAAATCCTGAAAAGTGGTCATTTCTTATATTTTGGCCAAAGGTAAAACTAAATTTAACCACATTATTCCTATAATACCAATAATCCTGCAAAAACCCACCTTCCACCCTATATCCACCAACTAATTAGCAGCTAGTTTGCAGTTTTATTCCCTAAAACTATAAAACTCCCAAGTAAGCATGTCTTTAAACCCAAGTACTTATCTAGTAGTAAAGCCTCTAGAGCAATAATAAAGGTTAATTGGTAAGGAAAATTATATGTAGGTGAAAAAATGTTGGTAAATTGTAGCTATAACCTTTAATCCAGCATCTTATGTGCCAAAAATTTAAATGCAGCATTGTTCCCCCCTATATCTTGGAACAATTAGCCAAGCGGGGCAGCAGCAGTTGCAAGAAGACCCTTTTGGAAACTCAACGGATTGCCCTAAGCAGAAACCTGGCCATTAACAACCTTCTTCAACGAATAGATTTGGAAGGCGCTGGAGAGCGGTTTGTTTACGATTGTTTAAATGAATATCGGCAACAGGTGAAAATTTCGCGAAGTGAGGGAGAAGCCCCAGTAGCGGATAAAACAACTAACTACGCCTATGATTATTCTGGTTATGTAAGGGATTATTTTAAGGAAGCCTTTATGTTAAATTCTATAGATGGAAAAGGCATGGCCATTCGGTCCAATGTACATTATGGTAAGGATTATAACAATGCATTTTGGGATGGAGATGAAATTACTTACGGTGATGGCGATGGGGTACAATTCTCCAATTTTGCAGCTGGTATAGATGTGGTTGCCCATGAACTCACCCATGGTATAACCCAATTTTTAGGGAATTTGGAATACAAGGGACAGTCTGGCGCCCTGAACGAGCATTTTTCCGATGTTTTTGCAACTATTATAAAACAACGTTTTTATGCACAAGACATCACCGAGGCAGATTGGCTTATTGGGGATACAGTGGTAGGCAGGGATTTTCCCGGAAAAGCAATACGATCCATGAAAGCTCCTGGCACAGCCAACCAATTTGATAGTCAGCCTAATCATATGGATAACTATTATACAGGAGCTTCCGATAATTATGGGGTGCATATTAACTCTGGAATCCCAAACAAGGCGTTTTATTTAAGCTGTATGGCCATAGGCATTGATGACTGTTCCCTAATATGGTTTAGTACCTTACGTAAACTTTGGCGTACTGCCAATTTTCAAGATATGTTGGGGGTAATTACGGAGGTTGCAAATCAATTAATGAAAGAGGAAAAGGTGTGCAACACTGCCTCTACCGCCATTATGGAAAGCTTTTCCGCGGTGGGTATAATTCCCCTTACAGTATGAAATACAAAATGACTATAGAAGGTGGCTTTGTCGGTATCCCAAAGACTTACCAGGGGGAACATAGGATGGATAATAAGGAAAAATCCCAATTGATTCACCACCTACAAAAGACATCTCCCAAAAGAAACACCAACGCCAGAGATGCACTTACTTACCATCTAGAACTAACGGACCAGGATAGGGTATATAATTTTGAGTTTGATGAGTTTAATATTCCTAAAGAAGTTCGTATGTTTATCAATTCGATTATTAAAAAATAAACTGCACGGTATATAAAGACCTTTCTAACCCTGTTCCCAAGGGAGCAAATGTTGTTAGGTAGCATTGTTGTGTGAGGATTTTCTTAAGAATCGACTTTTTTCGAATGCCTATTGATCCCTAATTTCAACCGGTATTTTTTTATTAGTAACTCAAAATCAATTAATACCTTAAAAATGAAGAGAATTAAATTATTTATTACGGTGGTTGGCCTTGCCATAGGTCAACTTACTTTCGCTCAAGTAGACAAGGAAATTATCCAACAGATGGTAAAGGAGGCCAATGAAAACTCGCAATTGGAGTTGTTGGCGCATGAAATGCTAGATGTTATTGGTCCTCGATTGGTAGGAACACCACAGATGCAGCAGGCTGGAGATTGGGCAGTAGAAAAATACAAGGAATGGGGAATTCCCGCCGAAAATGAACAGTGGGGAGAATGGCGTGGATGGGACCGTGGTATAACCCATATAGATATGGTTCACCCTAGAATACAAAGCTTAAACGGAACCCAGTTAGCCTGGAGTCCAAGCACGGGTAAGAGAGGAGTTACTGGCGAATTAATAACCTTACCCATGGTGGAAAATGCTGCACAATTTGAAGCTTGGCTACCCAATGTAAAAGGAAAGCTAGTAATGATTAATATGAAGGAACTTACCGGGCGCCCAGATTATAACTGGGAGGAATTTGCAACGGAAGAGTCTTTTGAAAAAATGAAGGAAAAGCGCCAACTACAAAGAGAAGAGTGGGCAGAAAACATGAGGCGTATTGGTCATAACAGACGTACCCTACCTACGGTTTTGGAAGAAGCAGGTGCCATAGGAATTGTTACCTCCTACTGGTCTAGGGGATTTGGGGCCAATAAGATTTTTAGCGCTAGCACCAAAAAAATTCCCACGGTAGATATTTCCTTGGAAGATTATACCATGCTATACCGCTTGGTAGAACACGGTAGTAAACCTCAATTAAAAATTGTTGCTCAATCCAAAGACTTAGGAATGATGCCCAGTTTTAATACCATTGCTACTATTAAAGGAACTGAAAAGCCTGAAGAGTACGTAATTCTATCGGCACATTTCGATTCTTGGGATGGTGGTACTGGTGCAACGGATAATGGTACGGGTGTTTTAGTAATGATGGAAGCTGCCAGAATCCTAAAGAAATATTATCCCAATCCTAAGAGAACCATCCTTGTAGGCCTATGGGGCAGCGAAGAGCAAGGTTTAAACGGGTCTAGAGCATTTGTAGAGGACCATCCTGAGATTGTCAATAATATTCAGGCCGTTTTTAACCAGGACAACGGTACGGGAAGAGTAGTGAATATTAACGGAGCGGGATTTTTACATTCCTATGATTTCATATCTAACTGGTTATCTGCCGTACCCGAAGAAATCACTGGACATATTGAGACTAATTTCCCAGGAAGTCCTGCCACAGGTGGTTCGGATAATGCATCGTTTATTGCAGCAGGTGCACCTGCCTTTAACTTAACCGCTTTAAACTGGGCATATTGGAATTATACTTGGCATACCAATTTGGATACCTATGATAAAATTGTTTTTGACGATGTTAGGAACAACGTAATTCTAACAGCAATTTTGACCTATATGGCAAGTGAGGATCCCAATACCACCTCTAAGGAAAAAATTGTACTTCCAACAGATTTTAAGACTGGAATACAGAGATCTTGGCCAACACCACGTGCCCCTAACAGAAAGGGAGGATTGTAAAAGCATAGAAGTCTTTTTTTCTTGGGTTTGATGAAAATAAGTACTATATTAATGTTTGAGAATTAGAGATTAATAAATTAAGTGAAACTAATTATTAAACTAGATATATATGAATATCAATTTTGAGTATGTTGATGTAAAAGCCAGTGCTCGCTTAGAGGAGATGGTAACAAAAAGACTAGAGAAATTAGAAGACAAATATGATTTTATAGTTCGTGCCGATGTGTTCTTCAAAAAAGAAAATTCCGCCTCAAATAAGGGGTTTATTTGTAGTGTTAAACTAAGTGCCCCAGGACCGTTATTGTTTGCAGAATCCAACAACGAAAAGTTTGAGATGTCTATTGCTGAATCCATTGATGACTTGGAAAGGCAATTGCAAAAAAGGAAGGGAAAAATGAAAACACATTAGTATAAAGAACTTTCCTAAGAACACCCCGAAAACCAAAAATGAGTTTTCGGGGTGTTTTTTTCATCTAATTGCTACAAATAAAAACCAATAGATACTCTCGTATCCAGTCTCCTCCCCAACAGATTTCGTCAGAAGAAAGACTAATAGCGTCACTCTTAATTTTAAAAATGATTATTCTTTGTCCGATATTTTTTGAGTCAGAATCCTAAGGGCATCTTTAACAGTTTCCATCCGGGCCATATCCTCATTTTCAAAAGTAATCCCATAAGCATCTTCTACATCAAGGACAATATCTACCAAATTGGCCGAATTAATATTTAGTTCTGTTATAAAATTACTGTTTTCCTTAATTTCTGAGGTAGCTACATCTTCGGGTAAATAATCCTCGATAATTTTTTTCAGCCTTTCATAATGGGTTTTATTGTTCATGGTTGGTCTGGTTTATATGCTTTAAAGATAATGCAGGCATTAACGTCCCCAAAACCAAAACTGGCTTTTGCAATAATATGGGGATTATACGAAAAGGTTTGTAAGGGGATTTTGGATGCATCCACAATTTCTAAAATTGCTGGATTTAGGTCACTACAATTTATATTGCCAAACACCAGCTTTTCCTTGAACTGCAATATACTAGCAACGGCTTCCACACTTCCCGAAGCCGCCAGGCAATGACCCACTAGCCCCTTAGTAGTATTGATAAAGGGGAAATCCTTCCCACTTCGCCCCAAGGCCTTACTCCAATTGCTAATTTCTTCTACGTCCTTAGCGGTTGCTGTAAGATGTCCATTTATTACATCTACCTCGTTTTTGCCAATATCAGCATCTTCCAAAGCGGTTAAAATACAGCGTTGTACTGCCTCACTATTGGGAGCGGTCATACTTCCACCTCCCCTTTGTCCGCCACTATTTACGACACCGCCCAGGAGTTCGGCATATATTTTTGCCCCCCTAGCCAGAGCGTCCTCCAAGGACTCTAGGACCAATGCCCCTGCCCCGCTCCCAGGTACAAAGCCAGCTGCAGAGGCACTCATTGGTCTACTGCCCCGTTCCGGATTATCGTTGTAACGCACTGGAAGGATGCGCATAGCATCAAATCCTCCCCAAATATAAGGACCGCTATCACTACAACTACCCACTAACATCCTTTTGGCTTTTCCTGCCCTAATCCGTTCCATGCCCAAAATAATAGCCTCCGTTCCAGTGGCGCAGGCAGAGGAATTTGTGGTTACCTGGTTCCCTAACCCCAGTACCCCTCCTAATTGGGCGCTTATACCGCTGGCCATGGTCTGCATTACCGAGGTACTTCCCAATCTGCGGGTTTGTTTATTGTCTATAAGATGTATGGCCTCCCTAAACTTATTGGTCCCCAGTATCCCAGTGCCAAATACAATTCCGCTATCCCAGTCTGGATGGTCTTTGGCGGTGGACTTTAGCCCTGCATCTGCCCAAGCATCCATCCCAGCGATTACCCCATAAACCAACCCGCTGCTATTTAACCCTTTGCGTTGTAGGGGTGTAAAGTAAGCATTCATATGTTCCTCTTTAATTGCTGGCTTGCCGGCAATTTGGCATCCAAAGCCCAAATCTGCCAATTCTTGGTGGAAGGTAATACCACTCTTCCCCAAAGCAAGGCTGTTTGTGAAATTGGTGAGTCCAATTCCATTGGGCGCGCAAACCCCTAATCCCGAAACTACTACCCTAGTCTTCATTGCATATTATTTTTAAACATTCCGGACAAAGTTCCACTACAGACTAGATCGCCTTCGGAATTATACATTTTTACGGAGCATTTTAATTTCTGGAATCGGAAGTATAATTTTTGAGAGCTCACTATTACCTTTTCCAAAGGGTATACTGGCAAGAAAAATTTCATTTCGCTACCACTCATGGCTATTTGTGGGTGGGTTAAATTATAATTTTCCTCGTCTAGCAAATAGATCCCCAATGCTACCAATCCTATTTGGGCGCAACACTCTGTTAATATTACCCCTGGGGTTACCGGATTCCCGCTAAAATGTCCTTTATAGAAATATTCGTTTTCCTTAAAGGTGTAGCTTCCCTTAACAGATTGTTCATTAATCTCCATAATTGAATCGACAAATAAAAAGGGAGCTTCGTATGGGAGTTTCATTAAAATATGATGTACATCCATAGGCACAATTGAATCGTTAATTTCATATCCGGTTAGTCTGTTTTGTTCAGAATATTGGACTTAAGGGTAATTAAAAGTACCTCTCTCCTCCAGTATTAGGGATTATTAATTGAGTAATCTACCACTCTAATAGTATCCGTTGCGCAGAGAATCCAGGACCAAAACTCAACATAAGCCCTTGTTCTCCCTTGGATATATTTTTATCCATAAATCGCTCTAAAACGTAGAGGACTGTTGCGCTACTCATATTGCCGTATAAGCGTAGCGTCTCCCTAGTATCGTCCAAGTTTTTCCCCATTTCCCCAAATAACTGTTCTACTGTTTCCACTATTTTCTTCCCTCCAGGATGAAAAATTAAATGATCTATCGCTTCAATATTAGTTCCAAATTTGGCAAGGAAAGGATGGATTATAGCTGGAAAATGGGTCGCGATGGTTCCGGGAACCCCAGGGTCCAAAATCATCTTTAAACCATGATTGCTTAAGTGGAACCCCATCAGTTGGGTAGTATCCTTAAAATGGTACATCCCCTCCCCTATAATTTTGGGTCCCACAGCATCCTCATCGGAGGATAACAATACACAGGCTGCTCCATCCCCAAAAATGGCAGCACTAACCATATTTGCCATGGAATAATCCGAAAGTTGGAAAGTGGCGGTGGGACTCTCCACAGCTACCACGGCGGCCCTTTTACCAGGATTCGCTTTCAAAAAGTTATTGGCATAGATTAATCCAGAAATGCCAGCAGCGCAACCCATTTCCGTTACTGGCAACCGCACCACATCTTTTCTGAGTGATAGTGAATTAATTAAATAAGCATCTAGGGAAGGAATCATAATCCCGGTGCAACTAACCGTTATGATGTAATCCAAGCTTTGAGCCTCCCAGTTACTTTTTTCAAGCGCATTTGAAAGTACCCTACTCCCTAGTTTTTTTACCTCGCGCACATAAATATCATTCTTTTTCTCGAAGGAGGTGGCAGTAAAGACGTCCTCTGGACTCATTATACTATACCGTTTATCTACGGCTGCTCCCTCAAATATTTTTATTACTTTTCGTCTATACCGGTCCGGCTGACCGCTCAACCAATTTTCAACAAGAGGTAATATTTCCTTCGTAGCCCTACTAAAAGCAGGGGTTTCCTTGGTGACGGTTACTATTCTTGTGTGAATCATGGATCGGTTATTCTCTTTTTAATCGGATTACCCAAAGATACCTGAAGGCCCATTTCCAACTTAAATTATGCTGTGCCGTTGGGAGCTGTCTGGCATATTTCCGTAATTCAGATCTGGTAAAAGCGCTTTTTATGGAAACTAGTCCATCGTGCTTTGCAACCTCGGTTGTCATGAAAATTACACTATACAACCTAAACAGCTGATAAGCGATTCTGCTTCTTTGTAAATCGTTTATCACCACCCCAACCCGGGCCAACCCCAAAGTCTTCTTAAGAAATATTGGAATCTCTTGGTTATTAAAATGGTGCATGGTAAGGGTGCACAAAACAATATCTGCTTGCATCTCCTCCTCTTTCATTAACAGCACATTCTGATTTATATAGGAGATGTTGGGATAATCCAACGAATTTCTTTTTGCAATTTCCAACGACTTTTCATTGAGATCTACTCCTATCAGGACTAAGCCTATCCCCGTATCCTTATAAAATCTAGCCACTTCCCTTAGCATTTGTCCATCTCCGCAGCCGATATCCATAATGCTATACGCGCTTTTTGGATATTCCCTAATCAATTTCCGTATAGCGTTAAGGGTTATAGCAGTCCCATGTAACAGCTTGTTCACCCTATTGATGTCTAGCAATACTTTTTCTAAAGAGGCCACATCTAAAGTCTGATCGTCCATTAGTTCCCTTCCTGTAAATCGATGGGTGAAATTCATACCGTATCTATTTGTTTTCCATGGGTGGCTTGGACCAACTTACTAACAATATAAGGAGAATAGTTCAAAAACTGCATGGTCCTTTGGAAAATTGCGGGACTCAGTAAAAGGGACTGTAATTGTCTTCCCATCCATAATCGTTTCCCGAAGGTGGCTTGCCATTGGGTAGTATAATCTTTTTCCAAGTCCTGCCTTTTATAATTGGAATCCGTAAAGTAGCGATGAATCAATTGCGAGGCCATTTTTGCACTATGTACCGCCATTGCCATCCCGTTTCCACAAAAGGGATGAATTAGTCCCGCAGTGTCACCACATAGTATAATATGGTTGGTTATGGCGCTCTTTTTACCAAATGCAATTTGTCCTATGGTCATAGGTTTATCAAATATCATTTGAGACCTTTCAAAAAAATCTTTTAAATACGGGTTTTTGCAAAGTACATTCTGCTGAAAGCTCTCCAAATCTTTTTCCCTCTTAAAACTGTCGTACGAAACCAAATAACAGAAATTAATTGCTCCGGTTTCTGTCTTTGATAGCCCACCATAACCTCCTCTAAAATTATGAACGGCTACTAAATTACTGGGAAAGGAAGTTGATTTATAATGAGCTTTAACCCCTAGCCAAGGCGATTTCCCTTTAATAAAGCTGCGCTGCAGATTTTTATCTAGCCCATCCCGTTTTCCATAAGCCCCCACCACAAACTTAGCAGAGTATTGCGCTCCCTTGGAGTCCATAACCGTAAATTTGGAATTTGAATATTCAATGGAGGTTATAGTTCTTTGGAGGACGGGTACACCTGTTGATACCGCTTGAGAGTACAGGGCGTGATCTAAATGAACCCTACTAATTCCCAATCCACCTAAGGGCAACTTTGTGGTAATAGACCTTCCATTTTCAGTACTCAATAGCATCCGGTCAATATTATTAAGCTTGGGTAAGCAGACGCCCAAGCTTTCCAAATAGGGAACCACCTCCTTGGAGAGATATTCCCCACAAACCTTATGATGGGGGTATTTCTGCCTTTCAAAAACAGCCACATGAACCTTTTTTAATTGCAAATGCAGGGCAGCGGTTAATCCGGCCAGGCCCCCACCCACTACAATAACATCATAATTCCCCATCTGAAAAAGATACAGAATTA